>JAYWBT010000091.1:0-5508 GCA_043781235.1 Deltaproteobacteria bacterium | reverse complement strand
TCCGTTCAACCATCTTCTTCCTGTAGGAAGGCGAAAACGGCTTGGTCATCGGTCCTCGGCCGCACCCTGCTTGGGTCTTCTGGGTGCAGGCGACAACTCGCTGGCACAGGGGGCCGGTCTGCGGTGTCCACGATGTACCCGGTTCGGACCTTGCACTTGACTTATCCAGTTTGTCTGCCATAATCAAATGATGCAGGTCGAGGTGGATTTTCATGGGCGCGGAGGGCGACGCGCGGGGGCGGGCCGGAAGCGCTCGAAGGGCTCGGGCATGCCCCACCTGCAACGAGCCGAGCTCGCCGCGCGCCACCCGGTCCACGTCACTTTGCGAGTCGCGAAAGGATGCTGGAACCTGCGCAGCTTCCGGGTCCTGCGTACGCTGGAGCCGGCCTTCAATGCGGGGCGGGAACGGTTCGGTTTCCGGCTCATCCATTATTCGGTAATGGGGAATCATCTGCATCTGCTGATCGAGGCAGAGGGCAAGGAGTCGCTCGCGCGCGGGATGAAGGGACTCGAGGTGCGGCTCGCGCGCGCGCTCAACCGGATGATGCGCCGCAAGGGGCGCGTGTTCGGCGATCGCTACCACGTGCATATCCTGAAGACGCCGCGCGAGGCTGCTCGCGCGCTGCGCTATGTGCTGATGAATTTCGTGCACCACGCGCGTGCCTGGGGCGAGAACATCAGCGCCACCTTCATCGACCCCTTCAGCTCGGTGCGCTACCTCGCCACCTCGCCGGGGCCGGCCGCGCCGGTCGCAGGCCCTGAGACGTGGCTGCTTCGCGTCGGCTGCCACGGCTTTGGCTGAAGCTCACCGTGGGTGGACCTTGCTCCAGACGCGATCCAGCCGCGGCTGGCGCGAAGGCACGGCTGGGGCGGAAAGCGGCCCCGGTGCCGGTCGCAAGCGGAAAGACGGCAAGGTCTCGCCGCCGGGAGTGCCGCATGTGCGGCGGCCCTGGCTCGACGGCCGCCAGCCCGTCGGCATTACGTTCAATCGCGGCGCGAGATCTGGACCCTGCGCGGTTCGCGCGCTCCGGCACGCCCTCGAGCATGGCCATGTCCGGCGCGGCCTTCGCCTGGCGTGCACGTCTCGATTCCAGGCAATCACCTCAACCTCATCGTCGAGGCCGGCAGCCGCGCGGCGCTCTCGATCCGAGTGCAGGGCTCGAGCTTCGGATGGGGTGCGCCTTGAACCGCTCGAGGCCGCGCAGGCTGCGTGTTTCCGACCAGGATCTGCTGCGCTCGCCGTCCGAAGTTGCGCGCGCGCCGCTACGTGTTGCTGGGCCGCGCGGGGGAACTTTCCCGGGAGTGAAAGATTCAGTGGCTCATTTGCGGGGGACTCCAGCCACCAACGGTGAGCGCTCTCGTCGCCGCGGATGGCCGCACCACCGTAGCGCTGGAGGCACGCGTGGTCGCCCCACTCCAGCTCGTGGCTGAGGAGTGCTTCGGTGCGCTGGATCTCGAGTCTCCCGAAGCCGCGCATCGCCGGCATCTCGAGCTGGCGCAGCTGCTCGACGAAATGTCCGCGCTCGTCGCCGCTACATCGCCCGCCGGGCGGTGCGCTGGAGGCGCAGCTTCGGTCGCTGCAGCGGCGCCTCTCCGGCATCGACTACCGCATCGGCGCCGACCTGCGCGGCGTCGCGCAGGCTGTCCTGGAAAAGAAGCATTTGTCCGCTCCCCGCCGGCGATGCACGCGCGGCGAGCGAGCGCGCCTTCGCGCCGGCCTGCGTCACCTGCCACAGCAGCGGCGCTACCGGCCGGTCCTCACCGATCGCGGCTACGATGGATCCGCCTCCGCCGACCATCCTCCGCCCGCAGGTCAACTGGAGCCCGGACGAGATGTTCAACCGCGTGACCTTCGGCGGGGCCGCGACGGCGATGCCCGTCCTTCGACGAGGCCTCCTCCGCCAGCGAGCGTTGGGATTACGTCGTCGTCTTCTTTGACTCTTCTCCGAGCGCTGGCCGCCCTCCGCGCGCGCAGTTGCGCCGCTGGGCGCGGATGAGCTCGCGCCGCTGGGCGACTTCGAGCTCGGCGACCGGTTCGGCTACGGTGCCGCCGCCTGCCTGCGGCGCGGCTTCCTTCCGCCCCGGTGAGCGCGTTGCAAAGCGCGTCTGCTTGAGCGCGTCGAGAAAGACGCGCTCGGCCATCTCGTCGAAGCTCTTCGCGACGAAGAGCACGCGCTGGTAGTCGGTCGGGTCGTTGGCGTCTCCGCGATCGCCGCAGGTCGAAGGGCAACAGCCTCGCGCGCTCCTCGAAACCGCCGAGCTCGCCGAAGGACCAGAGCAGTCCCGCTCCGTAGGCCTTCAGCGTGCCCCGCTCCTCGCAGACGCCGAAAGCGAGCGTGTATCAGTAGAGGCGGGCCACCCGTGCGAGCGTCTCGCATCGACTTCTCGGCGGCGTGGCCAAAGGCGCGATTGAGCGCGACCAAGGAGGTGAAGCCGGTCGCTTTCGCCAGCGAGGCGTTCACCTCGGAAAGCTGCAGGCGTTGCGGCGAGCACGATAGGCAGCGTCGCGAAAGCCGGGATGGTCGGGGTCGAGCCGGACCGGATCGCCTTCCTTTTCACTCGCGGCAGGCGCCCGCGTAGGCCGCGCAGCAGGCGGCGCCGGCGCAGTCGGAAGCGAGCAGCGCGGCCTGGAGTGCGCCGGTGTCGCGGCGGGCGCGGATGTGGCCGACGCCGGAGGTGTCGTCGTGGTTGCCCTCCCGCGGCGCCCCCCACGCCGACGTCGAGCTGCGCGCGCAGGTTCGGTGCCGTGTCGAAGGGCGCACTGTCGCAGCTGGGGCAGAGGATCTCGTCGCTGCTGCCGGCCCGCAGCCCGTAGAAGAGGACCTCGGGGTGCTGCGCGGGGCGATCGCGGAAGCCGCCCGAGGGGGCCGCCGTGGTAAGCGACGGGCAGCACGGGCCAGCCGCGCGGGCCCGCAGGGAGCGAACGGCCCTACCGCCGCCAGCGCCCGTGGCGACCGCGTTCGCGCTCGTCCCTCCTCTGGTGATCTTCCCTGCGCGCCATTTCGTCGCGGCGGTGGTCATACCAGCGCTCGAAGCGGACGCGCCGCCACGGGTCGCCCTGCCAGGTAGCGTAGAAGCGCTCCCGAGCCTCGCCCAGTTCGTGCCACTCCCGCCCGCGCTCGCGCTGCTCGCGCCAGCCCCGATCGCGCCCGCGGCTCGCCTCTCCGTGCTCGCGCCACTCGCCGCCGTCGGCGCGGGCGGCGGTGGAAGTCAGTGCCAGCGCCGCAACACCGCCGATCACCAGGGCCCGGATGATGTTCTTCATGGCTGTCTCCTCCTGCGAGATGGACCGCCGATCCGCGCCCGATATTTTCGCGGCAACAAACCGCAACACTACAGGCGGCGCTCCTTGACGCAGGGACCGGATGGTGATGTGAGCGGCCCGTCTTCCTTTGTATATTTGTCGCCGCCCGGAGCCCTTGATGATTGTCGCCTGCCCGACGTGCTCGAAAGCGAATCGCGTCCCCGCCTTGCGCGTGATCGACAAGGCGACCTGCGCTGCCTGCAAGGGCGCCCTGCTGCCGCTCCACCGCCCCATGCCCATCGCCAGCGCGGCGGACTTCGACGAGCTGGTCCGCGACGCGCCGGTGCCGGTGCTGGTGGATTTCTGGGCGGCGTGGTGCGGCCCCTGCCGCGCGGTTGCGCCGGAGCTCGAAAAGATCGCGGAGCAGCGCGCGGGAACGTTGCTGGTGGCGAAGGTGGACACCGAGGCGCTCGGCGAGGTGGCCGGACGCTTCGCCATCCGCGGCATCCCGACGATGGTGCTCTTTCGCGACGGTGCGGAGGCAAAGCGAATCAGCGGTGCGATGGGCGCGAGCGCGATCCTCTCCTCGCTCGCGCTCTGATCCCGGCGCAGCTCCCCGGATCCGGAGCCGCGTTCAGGCGGCGCCGGGATCGCTGGCGTGCATCGTGTCCTGCACCCGCCGCGCGAGCCGCTCGTGCTCGACCTGGATTCCTTCCGGTAGCCGGCTGCCGAAAGTCTCGAAGAACTGCTCCTGCCCGTGGACCGCCTCGGCCCAGTCGGCCGGATCGACCTCGAGCAGCTTGCCCAGCGCCTCGCCGCCGAGATCGATCCCGCGCAGGTCGAGCGCCGCCGGCGTCGGCGTGTCGCCGATGACCGTGTCGGCCGCCTCACCGCGGCCTTCGCAGCGCTCGAGAATCCACTTGATCACGCGCAGGTTGTCCCCGAAGCCGGGCCAGAGGTACTTGCCGTTCTCGTCGGTGCGGAACCAGTTCGTGCGGAAGATCCTGGGCGGGTTGCTCAAGCCCTTGCCGACCTTCAGCCAGTGCGCCCAGTAATCGGCCATGTTGTAGCCGGCGAAGGGCAGCATCGCCATCGGGTCCCGGCGCAGCACCCCGACCTTGCCGGTGGCGGCCGCGGTGGTCTCGGACGAGAGCGTCGCCCCGAGGAAGACGCCGTGTTGCCATGAGCGCGACTGGTACACCAGCGGCACCACCCGCTGGCGCCGGGCGCCGAAGAGCATGGCCGTAATGGGCACGCCGTTCGGGTTGTCGATCTCCGGCGAGATCGAGGCGCACTGCTTCGCCGGCGTGGTGAAGCGGCTGTTCGGGTGCGCGGCTTTCTCGGTGGACTTCGGCGTCCACGGGCGGCCCTGCCAGTCGAGGGCGCTCGGCGGCGGCGGGTCGTCGTGGCCTTCCCACCAGGGCGTGCCGTCGGGCCGCAGCGCGACGTTCGTATAGATGGTGTTCTTCTGGATCATGTCCATCGCGTTGGGGTTCGTCTTGTTGCTGGTGCCGGGGACCACCCCGAAGAAGCCCGCCTCGGGATTGACCGCGTAGAGCCGGCCGTCCGCGCCGGGCCGCAGCCAGGCGATGTCGTCGCCGACGGTGGTGATCTTCCAGCCGGGCATCGAAGGCGGAGGGACCAGCATGGCGAGGTTGGTCTTGCCGCACGCGCTCGGGAAGGCGCCGGTGATGTACTTCACCTCGCCGCCGGGGGGCTGCACCCCGAGGATGAGCATGTGCTCGGCGAGCCAACCCTCCTTCTGGCCGAGGTAGCTCGCGAGCCGCAGCGCCAGGCACTTCTTGCCGAGGAGCGCGTTGCCGCCGTAGCCCGAGCCGACCGACCACACCGCATTGTCGGCCGGGAAGTGGCAGATGAAGCGGCGGTCGGGGCTCAGGTCGCCGAGCGAGTGCAGGCAGCGGGTGAAGTCGTTGGACGAGCCGAGATGATCGAGCGCGATCTTTCCTGCGCGCGTCATGATCATCATGTTGAGCACGACATACCGGGAATCGGTGATCTCGACGCCGACCTTGGAGAAGCGCGACCCGGGCGGCCCCATCAGGAACGGGACCACGTACATGGTCCGGCCCTTCATCGCCCCGCGGTAGAGCGCGGACAGCTTGGTGCGCGCGTCGGCGGGCGCCATCCAGTTGTTGTTGGGGCCGGCGGTCTCCTTCGCGGGCGTGCAGACGAAGGTCAGGTGCTCGGTGCGCGCCACGTCGTTCTTGTCGCTGCGGTGGAGATAGCAGCCGGGCAGCTTCTGC
>JAYWBT010000090.1:0-16057 GCA_043781235.1 Deltaproteobacteria bacterium | reverse complement strand
CCGCCATTGCTTCCGCTGCTTCCGGCGACGATACTCACCACCGCAGCCGACGAGGATTCCCTGCCCGATTCGCAGCCAGCTCCGAGCGCCCTTACCGTCCGGCAGGCATTCCACATCCCCAGCCTGGATGGAATCCGCGCCGTCTCGTTCTTGATTGTCTTCTTGTCTCACGCCGGGTACGGAAGCATCATTCCAGGTGGCTTTGGCGTGACGGTCTTCTTCTTCCTCAGCGGCTTCCTGATCACCACGCTGCTCAGGATGGAGCTCTTCTCGACGGGCACCATCAGCTTCCGCGACTTCTACTTGCGCCGCGCCCTGCGCATCCTGCCGCCCTTCTACACCGTGCTCGCGTTCGCGACGCTGCTGGTACTGACCGGCGTGCTCAAAGGCACGCTGCGGCCAGGACCGATGCTCGCGCTGGTGTGCCACTACTCGAACTACTGGAATGTGCTCCACGGCTTCAGTGGCCAGCCGCTCGGGACCGCGGTGTATTGGTCGCTCGCGGTCGAGGAGCATTTCTACCTGCTCTTCCCCGCCCTCTTCCTGGTTCTGCAACGCTCGTTCGCTGGCCGCCGGCGGACGCAGTCGGCGGCGTTGCTCGCGGGCTGCGCTGCGGTGCTGGCCTGGCGGCTGGTGCTGGTGCTGGGCTTTCACGCGGCAACCAACCGCACCTACCTCGCCAGCGACACCAGGGTGGACTCCATCCTTTTCGGCTGCTCGCTGGCGCTCGGCGCAAATCCGATGCTCGATGAGCCGGGGCCTTCGTCAGGGATCCTGCGCCGCGTCCTGCTGCCGCTCAGCCTTGCGATGATCGCGCTCACCTTCCTCTACCGCGCCGACTGGTTCCGCGAGACGCTGCGCTACACCCTGCAGGGCGTGGCCCTGACGACGGTTTTCGTCGTGGCGATGCGCGACCCGGAGTGGTGGCCCTTCCGCTGGCTCAACCGGCGGCTGCCCAGGCGTATCGGCGTGCTCAGCTACTCGCTCTATCTGGTGCACGACGTCGTGCTCTACGCCTTGGAGGAGCACGCCCCTCGACTGCCGCAGCCTGTGCTTGGCGTGCTCGGGCTGCTGATTGCAATCTTGCTGGCAGAGCTCATTCACCGAGCCATCGAAAAGCCCTGCGCGCGGCTGCGCAGGCACCTCGGCCACGTGCCATCGACAGCTGCGCCTGCGGCCGCTGCGGCGTGAGCTACCGATAGACCGACGCCATCAGCGCCGCCCACTGGTGCCGCAGGGCTTCTCTTCCCTGGTCGTTGGGGTGAACGTCGCCCGGAGGAAGGTAGCTGGGGTTTGCCTTGAAGAACGCCCAGAGATCGGGCCCGGGCAGGATCTGCGGATACTTCAGGTACAGCGCGTCGATGGCGGCGTTGATGGTCGGCCCCTTGGCCTGAATGTCGGCCCGGTCGCTCCAAGGCATGTGCGGCACCACCGGCGTCTTGCCGAGCGCGATCACCTTCTGCACCAGAGTCTCCATCTGGTAGTTGGCGGGATCGTCGTTGGTGCCGTAGGCGAGCACGACGAACTTGCCGGGAAACTCCTTCACCGTATTGTCGAACGCTGCCACGGCGTCGACCGTGCGGGTACCGCCGATGGCCGCCTCGATCACCGCTGGCCAATGCTCGGCCTTGAGCGCGTGCGCCAGCGAAGGCAGATCGCTAAACGCGCGCGGCATCGAGATGTGCGTGATCGAGTCGCCCAGGAAGAGCCAGGCGTCGACCGGCCCCTGGGGCGCTGAGTAGACATCGAGGTTGACGCCAACGGTGCTGGGGTCGCTGCTGCGGGTGAAGCTCATCCGCAGCCAGTTGGCGCCGCCCAGGTCGAAGGGGCGCATGGCGCCGCTGCGCGCGTTGCCGGTGATCGATACCGTCTGTGTCCACCCGCTCACTGGCGGGTTGCCCCCGCCGGCGGCAAGGTTGACTTCAATGGTGTAGTCGACCGGCGCGTACTCGCCGGTCTGCAGGCCGCTCTGCGGGAGGTAATCAGGAACGTGCAGCGCATACCAAGCCACCAGCGCTGGGTGCCGCTGCGCCGCGGGCACGGCCGAGAGGTCGTAGGCGACCCAGGCGGGCAGCGCAGCGGAAACCCAGGCCTGCGCCGGGTCGGTGCCGTTGGCTTTGGAAGCCCCGGTGGACGAGTTTTGATCGCTGGAAGAGAACGCCGGTGCGTGGAAGCTGATGATGGGCATCGGGGGAATGAGCCAACCCGCCGGCATTCCCGAGTCTGGCGATCCTCCGTCGGACAGGCCGGAGTCGGGCACACCGGAGCCGCCGCCGCAGGCAAGCAGTGCGAGGCAGGCAGGCAAGGCGAACAGGCAACGGTGCATAAGGATCCCCCGTGCTAAAGGTCGCGCCGCGCGTCCTGCATCGTCTCGACGATGCGCGACACGAACAGGTCCAAGCTCGCCTCCCGCTCGATAAACCGTCGCGCCTCGGCGCCGATGCGCAGCACCTGCTCGGGGTCCTTCCGCAGCCGCTCGATGGTTGCGCGCAACGCCGCCGGATCGCCCGGCGGAACGTAGACGCCGTTGACGCCGTCCACGATGGTGTCGGTCTGCCCGCGGGTGCGTGTCGCGATCACGCACTTGCCCATGGCCATCATTTCGAGAATGGTCGAGATGCCGGTCTGGTAGTCGTTCTGCAGGAGGGGGACAATGGCCAGCGCCGACCGCGCATACAGCTCGCGCAGCTCGTGCCGGCGGTAGCGGCGCCAGTCCACGTTGGCGGGCAGCGCTACTCCGGGGCGTAGCTCGTTCGAGATCCAGGGGCTCCCCGCGGCGATGCGCACGCGCACGGGCAGATCGCGCGTCGCCGCGATCAGTCCCTGGTAGTCGCGGAGCAGCTGGCCTGCGCTGCAGAGCAGGTCGGGCTCCACCGGCACCTCGGGCATCGGGCGAAAGAAGCGCTCGTCCGCGTGATAGGCGATCCGGCGAACCTTCTCCTTGGCGATGCCCAGCCGCTCGACGCTGTGCCGCTCCTCGCTGCTGGCGTAGCAGAGGATGCGATCGATCTGCGACTGCACCCGCAGGAGGTGGAAAAACAGTCGCTTCTTCCAGGGAGTGAGGGTGTGCGCGATCATGGTGTGCGCCGGGCGGCGACGACGGCCGGCGAGCAGCAGCGCGAAGGGAATGCCCAGATCCTCCCCCGTGGTCAGCACCGCGTCGTAGCGCGACGCGGAGTGCGCACCCAGCAGCGCGAGCGCGGCGGAGATGCCGGCGGCGCGCCGCGCCAATCGCACCGAGGGCAGCGCGGACGCATCGACGCTGTCGTAGTCAAGCAGGTCGGCGTCGAGCGCCTCGCGCAGCTCGAAGACGTCGAGGCGGGGCTCGCGGCCCGAGGCGATCTCCTGCGAGAGCGGCCCTCCGAACCGCCCGGCAGCTAGGATCAACGCGCGCACGCCGCCTTGTAGACCGGCCACCCCTCAGGTGCAAAGCGCGGCGACGGCGAAACCAGGCAATCTCCCTCTGGCAACAGCCGAGCCTGCCATGGTAAACGCAGGCGGTCTGCGCGGCAGACGCCGGGGGGAGCATTGGCTCTAGTCGATCGCATTCGCAGCGTCTTGAAAGAGCACGGCGGCCTCGCGGCCAGCGCAGACACCCTGGCGGAGGACTCCGACCTCTACCGCGCCGGAATGACTTCGCACGCGAGCGTCAACGTCATGCTCGCGCTCGAAGGCGAGTTCGACGTCGAGTTCCCCGACCGCATGCTGCGCGCTCGCGTCTTCAGCAGCATCGGCTCCATCCGGACCGCGATCGAAGAGCTGACTGCAAGCCGCTGACAACCGAGGGCAGCCGTGACCGATCCGATGGCAACCAACGGACTCTCCCTGGCAGATGCTCCGCTGCTGCGCGCCCAACGCGTCGCGGCAGTGGCCGGCCAGCACGCGGCCTCGGTGGACAAGGACGCACGCTTTCCCTGCGAGGCCATCGAGGCGCTGCGCCGCGAGCGGCTGCTGAGCAGCTTCGTGCCGCGCGATCTCGGCGGCGACGGCTGCTCGATCAGCGAGCTGGTCCGCCACTGCCTGACGCTGGGCCAGCAATGCGCTAGCTCCGCGATGGTCTACGCCATGCACCAGATCCAGGTGGCGAGCCTGGTGCGCCATGGCCTTCCCCAGCCTTGGTTCCAGCGCTACCTGCGCAAGCTCGCCGACGAGCAGCTGCTGATCGCATCGGTCACCTCGGAGGTTGGCACCTCCGGCGATCTGCGCAGCAGCATCTGCCACCTGCAGGCCGACGGCTCCAACTTCAAGCTGCGCAAGGACGCCACCACCATCTCCTACGGCTCGGAGGCCGACGCGCTCCTGCTCACCGCCCGCCGCGCCGCAGAATCGCCACCCAACGATCAGGTGATGGTCTTCCTGCCGAAGGGCAGCTACCGGCTCGCGAACGTGGGCGTCTGGGACACCCTGGGCATGCGCGGCACCCGCAGCCCGCCCGCGCTGGTGGAGGCAGAGGGTTTGCTGGAGCAGGTGCTGCCCACCGCCTTCGCCGACATCTGCCCGCAGACGCAGGTGCCCTTCTCGCACTTGCTCTGGTCGGGGCTGTGGACGGGCATCGCCGTCGACGCCGTGGGGCGCGCGCGCGCCTTCGTCCGGGCAGCGGCGCGGCAGAAGCCGGGCACGGTGCCGCCCGCGGGCTTGCGCCTCGCCGAGGTCGCAAGCGCGCTGCAGCTGATGCGCAACAACGTCTACGATGTGGCCGAAGAGTGCGACCGCCGCATGCAGAGCCGCGACGCCAACGAGTCACTCACCGAGATGGGCTTCGTGCTGAAGATGAACAACCTCAAGGTCGCCTCCTCGCAGCTGGCGGTGCAGATCGTCGGGCAGGCGCTGCAGATCTGCGGCATCGCCGGCTATAAGAACGACGGCAAGTTCAGCCTGGGTCGCCAGCTGCGCGACGCGCATTCGGCCACGCTGATGATCAACAACGATCGCATTCTCCAGACCAATGCGTCGCTGCTCCTGGTGCATAAGGACGAGTGAAAGCGAGCGGGGAGAAATTCGTGGGAGACGCGGAAAACCAGAAAGCGTTCCTGGGCGAGCTGCTGGCGGCGCGGCTGCTCTTGCCGTCGGACGCGCAGGGCGTGTACGGGCGCAGCGCCGTCTTCGAGCAGATCGTCCTTGGCATCGAGCGGCTGGTAACGGAAGCGGGCCGCGACGAGGGTGCCGAGGTGTGGCGCTTCCCGCCCGCGATCTCGCGGCAAAACTTCGAGCAGAGCGGGTATCTCGAATCGTTCCCGCACCTCGCCGGCACCGTCTTCAGCTTCGCCGGCAGCGACCGCGATCAAGCGGCACAGCTCGCCAGGGTCAAAGAGCGCGGCGACTGGAGCGGCTTCCAGAAGATGACCGGCGTGGTCCTCACGCCCGCCGCCTGCTATCCGGTCTACCCCAGCTGCACCGGCACGCTGCCGCAGGGTGGGCGGCTCTTCGACGTGCAGTCGTATTGCTTCCGCAACGAGCCATCGCTCGACCCCGCGCGCATGCAGATGTTCCGCCAGCGCGAGTACGTTTGCGTGGCCGAGCCCGAAAGGGTGGTCCGCTTCAAGGACACCTGGCTCGAGCGGGGCCGCCAGGTGCTGGCGGCCATCGGCCTGGGCGCGGCGGCCGAGCCTGCGAACGATCCGTTCTTCGGGCGCGGCGGCAAGATGCTGGCGCTGAACCAACTCGAGCAGCGGCTCAAGTTCGAGCTGCTCTTTCCCATCACCTCCACCACCAGCCCCACCGCGCTGGTCTCGGTCAACCATCACCTCGATCACTTCGGCAAGCTCTTCGGCATCGAGACCAGCGGCGGGGAAGCCGCTCACACCTCCTGCATCGGCTTCGGCCTGGAGCGCATCACGCTCGCGCTCTTGCACACGCACGGCCTCGCCACCGCGCGCTGGCCCACCGCGGTCCGCGCGAGGCTCTGGCCATGACCCGCATCTGGGCCCTCGACGCGAGCTCGCACAAACCGCACGCCTTGCATGGCGAAGACCGCGCCTGGCGCGAGACCAACTGCTACGTCGATCTCTGGATCGAGCTCCTGCACGCGCTCCAGCTCGACCCGGTGGCAGCCCTGCCCTTCACGCTGGCCTCCGACTTCGAGGGCGATCAGTGGACCTTCTTCAAATACCCGCTCGAAGACCTGCGCGTGCTCTATGGCCTGGAGGTCCACGAGTTGAACCTCTGGCGACCCGACGGGCTGGTCGCGCACCTCGAGGAGCAGGTCGCGCAGGGGCGGCCGGTCATCGTCGAGGTGGATTCGTTCTACCTGCCGGACACCCGCGGGCTGAGCTATCAGCTCGAGCACGTCAAGACCTCGATCGCGGTGCAGGAGATCGATCCCGCCGGGCGGCGGCTGGGCTACTTTCACGGCCCCGGCTACTTCCAGGTCGAGGGCCGCGACTACGCGGGGCTGTTCCGCCTCGACCGCGAGCCTGACCTCACCGCGCTGCCGCCGTACGCCGAGATGGTCAAGCTGCACACGCTCGAGAGGCCGCAGCCTGCGCAGCTCGCCGCCCGGGCCACCGAGCTGCTGCGCTTCCACCTTCGCCGGCGGCCCGCCACCAATCCCTTCACCCGCTATCGGCAGCGCCTCGAGCGCGACCTCGACTGGCTGCGGTCACAGCCGCTCGCGTTTTTCCATCTCTATGCCTTCGCGACACTGCGCCAGCTGGGCGCGAACTTCGAGCTGGCAGCGACCTTCTTGCGCTGGCTCGACCCAGCCGCTCTCGCGCCGGCAGCGGCGCAGCTCGATTCCATTGCCACGACATCCAAGACGCTGATGCTCAAGCTGGCGCGCGCGGTGACCAACAAGAAGCCCCTCGACCTGGCGCCGTTTGCCGCGCTCGAAGATGCCTGGGAATCCGCGCTGGGCGACCTGGCCGCGAGGTACGCTTCCTGAATGGCCCGCGTCCGCTCCAGCTCTCACCAGACCTGCACCGAGCTGCGCGGCTGGGAGATGGCTGAAGTTCCCGCCGGCGCTGCGCCAGGGCCGAAGGAGCTTTCGAAGCTGTCGCCGCGGTGGCTGCCGGCGCAGGTGCCAGGCAGCGTCGCATCCGCGCTGCGTGCGGCGGGAACCCTCGAGCCCGCCCTCGGGCCGCGGCTGGACGACGCCGACTGGTGGTTTCGCTGCAAGGTCGCGTGGGGCGAGGCGCCCCCTGCAAGCCGCGCCCTGCGCTTCGAAGGACTTGCCACACTTTGCAGCGCGTATCTTGACGGCGAGCTGCTCCTGATCTCGGACAACATGTTCCTCGAGCACCAGGCCGACCTCGGCGCTCGCCCCCGAGGTGAAAGCGAGCTCTTGCTCTGCTTCCGTTCAGTGGCCGCGGCCCTGAAAGAAAAGCGGCCCCGGCCGCGCTGGAAGGCGCGGATGTTCGAAAACCAGAACCTGCGCTTCCTCCGCACTGCGGCGTTGGGACGAATTCCACAATGGGCGCCGGCCGCGCCCGTCATCGGTCCCTGGAGGCCGGTGCTGCAGTTGAATCGCTGGGGCGTTCGCCTGCAGGACCTCGAGGTGCATGTCACCGCACTGCCCGCGGGAGGCGGCGTTGTCGAGGCCTCGATGCGGGCGCGCGCGCGTGGGCTGCAGAAGGCCACGCTGCGGGTCGGCGACGCCACCTCACCCCTCTCCCTCGAGCCCTCAGAGGAAGGGCAGGTGCTGCTGCGCGGCGCGGTGACGCTGCCGAATGCCGCGCGCTGGTGGCCGCACACGCACGGCGCGCAGCCACTCCATCCGGTATCGATCGAGTTGGACGACGAGGTGCTCGAGCTGGGCCGGACCGGCTTCCGCACCATCGAGCTGGCGCGCGACGACGGCGGCTTCGAGCTGCGCGTCAACGGCGAGCGGCTGTTCTGCCGGGGCGCCTGCTGGCTCACGGCCGACCTCCTCACGCTGGGCGGTGACCCGGAGCCGCTGTTGAGGGCCGCGCGCGACGCGGGCATGAACCTGATCCGTCTCACCGGCTTCGGTGCCTATGAATCCGATCGCTTCTATGACCTGTGCGACCAGCTGGGGCTGCTGGTCTGGCAGGACTTCATGTTCGGCAACCTCGACTATCCGGGAGACGACGCAGCCTTCGCCGAGTCGGTGCGGGCCGAGGCGACGCAGCAGCTGTCACGCAGGCAGCTCGCACCGTGCGTCGCGCTGCTGTGCGGATCGAGCGAGGTGCCGCAGGCAGCGGCCATGAACGGCGTGAATATCGCCCCGGGAGGCGAGGGGATCTTCGCCGAGCTGCTGCCCGGACTCTCGCGGACCCTGCGCCCCGACGTTCCCTACCTCGAATGCAGCAGCTCCTCTTCGCCCGGGGGCACGCGCGCCAACCACGGACCGGCGCACTACTTCGGCGTGGGCGCCTATCTTCGGCCGGTCACAGACATCCGGCGCAACCAGCTGCGCTTCGCCGCCGAGTGCCTCGCCTTCGGCCACGTGCCCGAGGACCGCACGCTGGCTGCCTTCCTGCCGGCGGGCGCGGGGGTTGTGCAGCACCCGGCGTGGAAGTTGGGGATGCCGCGCGATCCGGGCGCAGGCTGGGACTTCGATGACGTGCGCGAGCACTACCTGCGCGGATTGTTTGCGGTCGATCCGGTGCGACTGCGGTGGGAAGATCCGGCGCGCTACCTAGAGGCTTCCCGCGTCACCACCGGGGAGATGATGGCGCAGGCCATCGCGGAGATGCGCGCAGCGGGATCGCCCTGCGCTGGCGCGCTGATCTGGACGCTGAGCGACCTCTCTCCTGGCGCCGGTTGGGGGCTGATCGACGCGATTGGGCGGCGCAAAGCGGCCTGGTATTTCGCGCGACGCGCGTTCACCTCGCGCCTCCAACTCACTGACGAGGGCCTCAACGGCTTGCGGCTCCACGCCATCAACGAGGACGCACAGCCGCTCGACGCACACTTGCGAATCAGGTTCCTCCGCGAAGGCGAGGTGGTGGTGGCGACCGGAGAGCGCGACCTGAGCGTCCCTCCGCGGCAGACCGTCGGCGTCGACGTCGATCTCCTCCTCGGTCGATTCTTCGACAGCGCCCATGCCTATAAGTTCGGGCCGGCCGGCTACGATTTCGCCAGTGCAGAACTGATCGATCGGTCGACCGGCGCGCGCATCGGCGAGGCCGGATTCTTTCCCGGCAAGGTCCCCCTGGATCGTGGCGCGGACCCGGCCCTGAGCGCCCAACTGCAGCTCGACCGGCCGGGCAACGCGCTGCTTTCGCTCCGCAGCGCCAGGGTGGCGCACTGGGTCTCGCTAGACGCGGGCCTTTGGCTTCCCGACGACAACTATTTCCATCTGCTCCCCGGCTCGCTGCACACCGTGCGGCTCTCCGGGCCTGCCGGCGGCCCGCCGCCAGAAGTGACCTTGCTGCCGTTCAACTCGAGCACCTCGCTGAGGGTCCGGGCCGCGGAGGGGCGCGCCATTGCCGTCCTCTGATCCTGTTTTCGCGGCCGCAAGCGCAGCCGCACCGGCGCCTGAGGCCATCGTCTTTGGACCGCTGCCGGGGCTCTTCGGCTGGTATCACGCGCCCACGCAGCCAGCGGCCTCCTGCGCGGTGGTGATTTGCTATCCGCTTCATTATGAAGGGCTCTGCACGCATCGGTCGCACCGCAAGCTGGCGCTGCGGCTTGCCGGACTGGGCTTTGCCGTCCTGCGATTCGACTACTCCGGGACCGGCGATTCGCCCGGAAGCGATCGCGACCCTGCGCGGGTGCGCGCGTGGCTCGACAGCGTCAAAACCGCGGCGGCCGAGATTCGGCAGCGGAGCGGTGCTGCGGAGATCGCGCTCGTCGGCGTGCGCACCGGCGGGCTGCTCGCCGCCGCCGCCGCTCCCGATTCGAAGGCCAGCGCGGTGGCGCTCTGGGCGCCAGTCTCCGGCCGCGGCTACCTGCGCGAGGTGACCGCGTTCAACTCGATGCGCGGCAAGCGTGAGGTGCCTGCCGGCGCAGTCGCCCCCGCTGGCGAGGAGTCCGCCGGCTTCCTGATCACTCCCGAGACGATGACCGACCTGGTTCAGCTCGAGTTGAACAGTATGGCACCGCCGGCGAAGCGCGTGCTGCTGCTCGAGCGCGACGATCTGCCTGCGGACAACCGGCTGCGCGAGACCTGGGCAGCGGCCGGTGCGCAAGTCGAGAACGGCAGGCCACCGGGCTACCGGGCGATGATGGTCGACCCGCACCTCTCGCGCGTGCCCGATGAAGCCTGGGACGAGATCTGCAATTTTCTCCAGCGGACCTTCCCGGCACGGGAAGAGCGCGCTCCCGCGGGCGCCGCGCAGACCCCACCCCTGCAGACCGCACGCATGCAGACGCGCAGCCCTGCTGGCGAGGTGGACGTCGTCGAGGAGACCCTCTGGTTCGATGGGGGCCGGCTGTTTGGCATCGTCTCCGAGCCTGCCGCAGGAGCGCCCGCGCCGCAGCAGCGCACCTGCGTGTTGCTGCCCACCATTGCCTCGCACCACCGCATCGGTGCAAACCGGCTGCACGTCCTTTGGGCCCGTGAGATGCCCGCGCTCGGTTACGGGACGCTTCGCTTCGACGTTTCCGGCACCGGCGACAGCGGCGTGAACTTTACCGGCGTCGAGAACGCGCCCTATGCCGAGGAGCAGGCGACCGATCTGCAGCGCGCCATCGACGCCATGTCCGCGCGCGGCTACAGGCGCTTCGTTTCCGTGGGCATCTGCTCGGGCGCGTATCTCGTCTACCACGCGACCCTGATCGAACCGCGGATGGGCGGCAGCGTGCTGATCAACCCGCAGACTTTCCATTGGCGCAAAGGCGACCTCGTGCAGCCGCCCGGCTCGCGAATGGCCAACTTCAAGTCAAGCCGGGCATACCGCCGCGCGGTGCTCCAGCCGCGCACCTGGATGCGGCTGTTGCGCGGCGAGGTGGAAGCGGTGGCTGTCCTGAGGGAACTGATGCGGCGGGTACGTAAAAAGGTTCGCTGGATCCGCGATCGGAGCACGGTCCTGCGGGACTTCCAGCAACTCTCCGATCGGGGCGTCGAGACGCTGCTCATCTTTGGCGCCGACGATGTGGGAATCGATTACCTGGAATCCCATCTGGGCAAGGGAGGGCGCGCGATGCAGGGCAGGCCCAATTTCCAGCTCGAGCTGGTCGAAGGAACCGAGCACACCTTCGGCCAGATGTGGGCGCAGGACCGGCTCACCAGGACGCTCATGCAGTTCCTCCAGCAGCGCTTCCCCTGACAATGGCGACCGAATCGGCGGATCCCACTTTGGCGGCATCCGAGGACCCTGTCGCATTCACCACCTTGCTGGCGCCCGTCCGGCGCGAGGGCTCCTTCACATGATGGCACTCGCCCGGGTCCTATTCGCGCTCGCGGGAGCGGGCTTTCTCTTGGTGGGCATTCGAGCCTATCGCGGTTCGGCCCGAGACTTTGACCCGCCTCGCGGCCCCGTTCCGCGCCCTCAGGGCACCGACTCCATCGAGAGCCTGATCGAGGTTTCTTTCCCCTCGGGCACGGCGATGATGCGCGGCTGGTACATCCCCTCGCGCAACCGGGCAGGGGTCGTGCTGGTGCACGGCACCACCTCCGACCGGAGGCAAATGCTGCCGGAAGCGAGACTCCTCGCGCGCAGTGGATATGGCGTCCTGCTTTTCGATTTGCCCGGCTCGGGCGAGAGCGGGGGGCAATGGAGCTGGGGGCGTTCCGAGTGCGCCGCGCTGGCAGCGGCGTTTGACTGGATGACGTCTCGGAGCGACCTCGACCCGCACCGTCTGGGCGTGCTGGGCTTTTCCGCCGGCGCCTCCATCGCCGCAACCGAAGCCGCCGGCGATCCGCGCCCGCGCGCTCTGGTGCTCGAGGGAATCGTGCTCGATCTGTATCGCGAGGTTCGCTATGAGTACCGCCGCTATTGGCTGCTCTCGCAGCTGCCCGCGATGCTGGCGCCCGTGCTCCACGGCTTTCACTCCGGCGATCTTCCCGCGAAGGCGGCGCTCCCCCGCCTTGCTCCCCGGCCAATCCTGCTGATCGCCGGCACCGCCGACACTTCCATCCTGCCCGGCCAGACCCAGGAGGCCTATTCCCTCGCCCGAATGCCGAAGCAGATCTGGCTGGTGCCCGGTGCGCACCATGGAGGCTATGCCGAGGTGTCACCGCGCGAATACCAGCTTCGATTGACCAGCTTTTTCGACCAGGCGCTGCTCGGCCCCTGATGGAGTGCCTTCTTCTTCCTCAGCAGCGTCTTCTGGACGTGAACGAGCACGCGGAGAACTGGCTCATGGCTCGGTGTAGAACCAGAGCCCCGCATTGTAATTGGCGGTCAGAATCACCGAATGCGTGCCGTCGAAAGTGGTCGCGATTGCTGCGGGGCCCTGTGACATCGTCGAGGGCGTGCCGGGCGATGTCCAAACGCCGGTGCCCTGCTGCTGGGCGACTTCCAGGCTGGGATCAACCGTTTGTCCAGCGCCGATGGCCCAGCCAAACATCGAATACACTTTGCTGGGTGTGCCAGCCACGTTGGTCAGGTTGCGCACCGCCCCTACGTGCGTCCAATGCTGTCCGTAATCGTTGCTGCGCAGCGCTCCCCAGCCCAGATCGGAGTAAGCGCCAGCCATATAAACGACGCCACTGCCAGGCTGATAGAGCTGCGAACTTCCGTGTGGGTGCTCATTCTTGTCAACCCGCGCCCAGCTCGTTCCTCCGTCGGCGGTGCGCCAGGTCCCGATGTTTCCGCCAGCTTGCTGCGCGATCCAGAGGAAGGTGTTGCGTGTTGTGGCTGCGCTGCCCATATCGATAAACGTGGCAAAGGCGGTGCCTCCGCTCTGCTGCATGCCGGGTTCGGTATGGACCGCGGTCCAAGACTGACCACCGTCGCTGCTTTGAACCAGGACGTTCATCTCGTGCCCGGCCATCAGCAGATGGTTTGCGTCGTAGGGATCGACGGCCGGCGGATAGTAGTCCTGGCGCGCGCCGCTGGGGGCAACGTTGAATCGCGTCCAGCCCACGCCGCCGTCTGTGGAGCGCCAGAAGCCGATGCCGGGGTCGCGAATATTGGCCGCGTACATCAGCGGAGGCGTGGTGGTGCTAGCCGAAGGAATCACGATTCCGCCGGCGCCCGCCATGTCGGGGCCGCCGGTGCCGGTGTTGATGGGGCCGGTCCAGGTGTAGCCGAAGTCGGTGGACTTCCAGATCCCCTGGCAATGGAACATCGCGTAAACGTCCGAGGGCCGAATCGGATCGACCGCCACAGTCTGAGTTCCGTAATTGCCGCAGCTGAACGAGCCCGTCAGCGAAACGTTGGCCGGTGTCACGGGGGTCCAAACTCCGACCGCCGGTGTGTTGGCGCGAACCACCACTTCGGCGGTGGCAGAGGTGGCCGGGTCGGCGGCGATGGTCGCGATCAGGTGATAGTTTCCCACGGTCGCTGGCGCGGTGTAGAGGCCGGTCGGCGAAACCGAGCCACCGGACGCGCCTTCCGAGACCTTCCAATTGACCGCGGTGTTCGAAGCAGTGCTGACCGTGGCGGTGAACTGCGCCGTCTGGCCGACCTTGACGAAGCTCGCGGCCGGAGAGACCGAGATCGAGAGGACGGGAATCACAGTGACCTCGACGCTGGCCGAGGCCGTGGCATCGGCCGCCGCAGTCGCTGCCACGTGATAGGTGCCGGCGTTGGCGGGTGCGGTGTAGAGGCCCGCCGACGATACGGAGCCACCGCTCCCGCCTTCGGTCAAACTCCAGATCACCGCGGCATTGGTGGCGTTGGCCACCGTGGCGGTGAACTGCGCCGTCTGATTCACCTTGATCGACACCGACGTGGGCGAGAGCGAGACCGTGACGGCGCGGATTGCCGGGCGGCTGGTACCGCACGCGCCGAGCATCGCGCAAAGAGCTGCAAAGACACGCAAGGTCCTGGGTGTCGGCATGTGCTTCCTCCTGTCGAAGGAGGGCAATGATCGCAAGGGACGAAGGGTAGAGGCAAGCTGGATGTCCCGCCCGCGGGTCAAGCGATCCGATGCAGCGGGAAGTCTGCCGCACTGGCAAAAGCTTCGTTGAGCGCGCTCATCACAGCGCCGACCTGCGGCTCCAGCAGCAGCGTGGCGTGATTGCCTGCCACCTGACGCACTTCGAGTCGGGCGATGAGCCGATCCCATCCGTAGGCGGGCCTCGATCCCGAGAAGACCCACTCCACCTCTTGCGCGGAGAAGAGAAGCGCGGGGCCGCTCCACGGGCGCGTCTGGTACTTCGCCATCGCGGAGGTGAAGGCGCGCAGGAGGTGGATCTCCCGCAGCGCCAGCGGGACGGACTCGCCGCGCGCAAGCAGGTCGTCCAACGCCCGCTCCGGGCGGCGTGCGCGCCAAGTCTCGAAGCGCCGGCTTAGCACGCCGCGCAAGTAGCTTGAGCCCTCGGCGCGAAACCGCGCCAGGCTGGAACGAAGGCTCGTCTTTCGCAGCTCGAGAAGCGGAGAGAAGGTGTCGAAGAGCACCAGAAGCCCCACGGGCTTCCCTGCCGCGGTGAGCTGCTGGGCCATCTCGTAGGCGACGACGCCGCCGCCCGAGTAGCCGCCCAAAAGATACGGCCCCTCCGGCTGCGCCTGCCGGATCTCCGCGAGGTAGTCGGCGGCCATCGCGGCGATGTCTTCGAGCGGCAGCTCGTCGCCGTCGACGCCGCGGGCCTGCACGCCGTAGACGGGCTGCTCGGGAGACAGGCCGCGCGCCACGTCGCGCAGGTTCATCACGTTGCCGCCCGCGCCGTGCACGCAGAAGAACGGCGCTCTCCCCGGCTGTCCGGCCTTGATCAGCACCAGCCGCTTCCAGCGCGGGCGGACCTCCACCGGCACCACGCGGCCCGGCTCTAGAGATGGCGCGGGCGCGACTCCGCGGGCGCGGTCGAGCATGGCCGCGCACGCCTCCAGCGTCGGCGCTTCGAAGAGCGCGGCGAGCGGAAGCTCCACGCCGAATTGCCGACGGAGGCGGACCGAGATCCGCACCGCGATGAGCGACTCGCCGCCGAGGTCGAAGAAGTTGTCGCCGCGCCGCGCACGCTCGACGCCCAGCAGCTCGCGCCAGAGCCCCGCCAGAGCGCATTCCATTTCCGTCTGCGGCGCGTCTTCGGAGACGCCGGCTGCGGCCGATTCGCTGGCGATGGCCACAGCCCGGGGCGCGGCGGCTTGGTCGAGCCGCGCCTTCCAGGCGAGAACGTCCACCGAAGAGGCCACCACCTGTGGCGCCGAAGGCTGGGCGAGGATGCGGTCGAGCGCGTCCATCCCTTCGGCAGGAAGAATCCCCTCGCGCGCCGCCTGCTCCAGCGCCGAAGAGATCCGGCGGCGGCCTGCCGGGGTAACTCCACGCGCCCCCGAGCTAGTCTCGGGCGAAGCAGCGTGGAGACTCGCGATGGCGCCGCGCGACCTTCGCAGCAGGTAGCCTTCCACCGCCACCAGCTCGCGGCCGGCCTCGTCGAAGAGGCTGGCGTCGAAGATCATCTCGTCGCTGGTGCCTCCGGCCCGCAGCCGCAGGTGGCTGAAAAAACGCGCCGGAAGCGACGCGCGCACCAGCACGCGCGCGTAGGAGAACGGCACGAAGAAATCTCGCGTCGGATCGACGCCGGGCTTGAGCGCCTGTGCCGCTCCGGTCGCCAGATCGAGCAGCGCCGGGTGCAGCGGGTGCTCCGCGAGATCGCCGGCAAAGCGCGCCGGCAGCTCCACCTCGACGAGCGCCTCGCCGTTGCCAATTCCCACGCGGCGCAGGCAGCCCCAGCGCGGGCCGAAGTCCATGAACGGCTGCAGCAGCTTGCCGCCCCTGAGCGGCAGCTCCGTCGCACAGCGCGAGCGGAGCGCGGCCAGATCGTGCAGCGGCGCATCGGGCGCGTTGCGGAAGGAGGCCTGCGCGATCGCGTTGGGCTCCGGGCCAGGGCCCGCATGCAAGGCCAGCTCTTCGCCGCGGCGCCGCACGGACGCGGAGACCTCGCCCTCCGCGGGCACCACCAACGGCTTGAGAAAGACGACCTCGTGCAGCTCCAGCGCGGAGCCAGAGGGGCTCGGGCCCATCGCCTTGGCGAAGAGCTCCAGGACGCCGGTGCCCGGGATGACGGCATTGCCGCCGCGCACCAGGTGTTCGGCGGCCACCCAGCTGC
>JAYWBT010000089.1:0-16079 GCA_043781235.1 Deltaproteobacteria bacterium | reverse complement strand
CGATGTCCTCGACGGTGGCGCCACCCTGCCCGAAGCCGGTGCTGGTCTTGACGAAGGCCGCGCCGGCCGCCTTGGAGAGCGCGCAGCCGATCACCTTCTCGTCGCGCGTCAGGCCGCCGGTCTCGAGGATGACCTTGACCGGGCGCGGCCGCGCCGCGTCGACCACCGAGCGGATGTCGCGTTCGACCAGCGCATAGTCGTGCGACTTGAGGGCGCCGATGTTGATCACCATGTCGATCTCGGCGGCGCCGTTGCGCACCGCCTCGCGGGTCTCGAACACCTTGGCGCTGGTGGTCCCGGCGCCGAGCGGAAAGCCGACCACCGCGATGGGCTTCACGCTCGACCCCTCGAGCAGCCGCTTCGCCAGCGCGATGTTCGACGAGTTGAGGCAGACGGTGGCGAAGCCCCACTTGCGAGCCTCGTCGCAGACCTTGATGATGTCGTCGCTGGTCGCGTCGGGCTTGAGCAACGTGTGATCGATGTACGGCGCAATGTCCTTCGAGGTGCGGATGGCGAGCGGAGTGAGCCGCGCCGTGCCGACGTCGAACAGCTCGCGGGCGCCGCATTGGTGGCGGTCATCGCAGGGCGTGCAGCCGTGGGGGTCGCACTCCTTCGGCAGCTCGTCGCGCGGGGGCCGCTCGCCGCCGCCGCGAACAAGGCTGCCCTCACCGCGATCGACGACGGCGCCGCGATCGACGCTGCCGCCGCCGCCCCAGCCGGCGCCCCCGCTCTCCGCGCGAAGGCGCGAGAGGGCCTTTTCCGCGATCATCGTTGCGAGGTCGTCCAGCTCCGACACCGATGCCTCCATCCGCTGCTGCCTGCGGGCGCGCGGTTGTAGGGCGCCGCGCGAAGGGCTGTCAATCCGTTGTAGAAGCACGGCATGAGCGACGCCCTGCTTGCGCCGCGCTTTCCCCGCCGCGGCGGCCGCGTGCAGCTCTGCTGGCAGTTGCTCTTCACCGCCGGTTGCTGCGAGTTCTCCGGCCCGCGCTACCACGGCCCGAAGACCGACCACTTCGACGGCCAGCGCTTTGACAACTTCTTCGACAATCCCGGGCCCGCGTCCGCGTTCCTCGCCTGAGGACTTGCCGCCCATCGACGTCGTGCTGCTGAGCCACGATCATTCACCTCGCGCACAACAAGCTCGTCGTCGTCGGCGTGCCGGCGCGCCACGGCTGCGCGCGCGGGCTCTGCGATCGCGATGCCTCGCTGTGGCTTGGCTTCGTGATCCTCAGCCACTCCGGAAATCTCTATTTCGCGGGCGATACCGGATATGGTCCCCACCTCCAGCAGATAGGCGATCGGTAGGGCCCTTTCCGGCTCGCCCTCTTGCCGATCGCGCCGGCGAAGCCGCGCGCGCTGTTCGCCGCGGTGCACCTGGACGCGGCCGAAGCGGTCCGCGCCGCGATCGTCACGCGCGCGCAGCAATCGCTTGCGATTCATTTCGGCACCTTCGCGCAGGGCGACGACGCGGAGACCGAGCCGATCGAGCTGCTGGAGAAGACGCTGCGCGCCGCGCCGGGCGTGAGCTTCCGCGTTCCGCGCTTCGGCGAAGGCTGGTCCGTCCCTCCGCTTCACACCGTTGCCGTCACCACGTGACCAGCGGCGGGAGGCTCATGAAGATGGCGTCGATGTTGCCGCCGGTCTTGAGGCCGAAGAGCGTGCCGCGGTCGTAGACGAGGTTGAACTCGACGTAGCGGCCGCGCCAGCGCAGCTGCTGCGCGCGGTCCTCGTCCGAGTAGGCCTGGCTTCGCCGCTTCTCGACCAGCGGCACATAGGCGGGCAGGAAGGCGTCGCCGATCTCGCGCACGAACGGCCACTGCGCGCGCCCATTCAGGTAATCGAAGAAGAGACCGCCGACTCCGCGCTCGCTCTTGCGGTGCTGGATATAGAAGTAATCGCGCGCCCACTGCGAAAAGCGCGGATACGCGCGCGGATCGTGCCGATCGCAGGCCTCGCGCAATATGGAATGGAAATGCGCGGTATCCTCTTCATAGGGCCGGCAGGGCGTCAGATCGGTCCCCCCGCCGAACCATTCCAGCTCGCCGACCTGCAAATAACGCACATTCAGGTGCACCACCGGCACGAACGGGTTGCGCGGGTGCAGGACCAGCGAAACGCCGGTGGCGAAGAAAGGCTTTCCTGCCAGCTCCTCCGCGCGCGGCGGGCGGATGCCGAGCGCCTCGTCCTCCGGCGCCTGCGCCTTCACGCCTTCGGTCGGCACGAAGGGATACCTCTCGCCCGCGACCGCGGAGAAGTTGCAGCCACCTTTCTCGAACAGCTCGCCGCGCAGCTCGGACATCTCGCCGCCGCCGCCGCCGGGCCGCTGCCAGATCTTCCGCTCGAAGCGCACGCCGCCTTCCAGCTCCTCGAGCCGCGCCACGATGCGGTCGCGCAAGGCGCGGAAGTGCTGCTCCACCTCTTTGCGAAAGTCCGTCATCGAGGGGGCTGATTAACGTCGAACCGTCGCGCCGCGCAAGCGCAGCATTGCAGCAGCTATCTCTTTCGGACGACGGCGAGGAGGGAGCTACCGAAGGGCGCCATGCGGCGCAAGAAGAGCGAGGGCAAGCCGGCGGTGTAGAGCGCGCGGTTCAACCAGCGTGGGAGCTCGGGAAACTCGGCGCCGGTGGCAGTGCGCCGCTTGCGCAGGAGGGCGGGCGGCACCATTTCGGGAAACAAGATAGGAGACCTCCGCGACCTCGAGGGGAGACGCGGCGAGCAGGCGCCGCAGCGAAGGCTTGTCGTAGCGGCGATAATGGCCGAGCTGCCGGTCCCAGTCGGACCAGAGCAGCGGAAGCGCCGGGACCGTGAGCACCATTCGCGCGCCGGCCGGGACCTTCGGCAGCACCTCGCGCAGGAAGCCCATGTCGTCCTGCTGGTGCTCGAGCACGTCCAGCAGGACCAGGTAGTCGATTCCCTCCCAGGAGACCGCCGCCGCGAGGTTGCGCGCAGCGCCGTAACGCCGTTCCTCCAGCGAACGGATGGGCTCGACGAAGCAGTAGGCGGCGCGCGGCAGCTCCTCCGCGAGGTAAGCGCCGACGAAACCCGCGCCCGCGCCGACGTCGAGGAGCCGGAAGGCCCGGTCGCGCGGCAACGTGCGAGAGACGGCACGCCAGCGCAGGCGGTGCCAGAAGAAGTCGCGCGCGGTGTCGAGCTGGTGCGTGAGGTGGCCTTCGAGCGCGGTGGTCATCGTCGTCTCCCTGCGAGGGCGGCGAAGCCGAGAAGGAGCACCGCCGACACCGCGCTGATCGCGAGCGCGAGCCGCCAGCGCAGCGGCGTGAACCTCAGCGCGATGTGGTGCGCACCCGCCGGAACGCGCAACCCCAGCAGCGCCAGGTCGGCGCGAAACAGGGACGCGGGCGCGCCATCGATGGTGGCGACCCAGCCGGGATGCCAGACCTCGCTGACCAGCAGGAACCGCTCGCGATCGCTCTTCGTAGAGAGGGCGAGCGCGCCCGGTACCCAGCCCTCGAGTCGCACCGTTTCCTGGGTCGAGGGCGGCGAATCCTGGCGCGCGTCGCAGCCGATCGCCACCGCCGCCGTGCGCAGATCGCGGCGGGCGATTTCCCTGACGGCCTCGTCATCGTCGCGCACGGCGATCACCGTATCGACCCAGCGCGCGCGCGGCAGCTCGCCATGGTTGCGGTAGACGCCGAGAGAGCGCGCACGCATGCCTTGATAGAAAACGAAGATGGGCTGCGCCGGATCCGTCGCCACCGGCGGGCCTCTCAGGTGAAGGCTGAGCGGCGCCACCACGTAGCGAACGCCGAGCACGTCGAGCAGGTCAGGCCGCGCGATGCGATCGAGGTCTGTCCAGTTCCCGCGGTAATGTGGTGGCCCCGCTGCTCCGGTTGTCAATAACTCGAAGTATCGCTGGTAATGCGAGAGCGAGAGTGGGTTGTAGCCCGTCACTAGCTGAAGCCCCAGGACCTCTGCCCAGCCGGGCACGATGGTGCTGCGCACCAGGGGCGCGGTCCGATAGACGCCCGTGTCGAAGCGCTCGCGCCAGGCGGCATTCGGCGCAAGCGCCGACGGCTGGGGCCGTGAGAAGTAGCGTCGCGCCTGCAGCGCGCCTTCCAGTGATGCGAGCAGGACTACCGCAGCGCCGAGCGCCGCGGCGCGCCGGCCTGGGAGAAGCGCGAGCAGGCGCTCGAGGCCGATGCCCGCGAGGCAGAGCCCGAACAGCGCTGCGAGGAAGAGGAGGCGCGACGGGATCCGGAAGCGATCCATCCCCGGCAGGTGCGCGAATAGGAAGCGCAGCAGGGGCGAGTCGAACGAGAGCAGCAGCGCCGCGGCGAAGAGCGCGGTGAAGGTACTCGCCCAGCGCCGCTTCCCGCACTGCGTGATACCGGCCAGCGCGAGGGCGAGCGCCACAAAGCCGAAGTGCGCCGAGTCCTCCCACAACTCGATGGAAGGATTCGCGAGCGGCGTTCCCAGCGCGTCGGGCCACACCAGCGTCAGCAGCTGCCGCGCCCCGCCGTGGCCGGAGAGGAACAGCTCGTAGCTGAGCTCGCCGCGCGAGAAGAGGTGCAGCTCGGAGAGAAAAGGCAGCAGCTGGTGCGCGGCGACGCCCGCGGCGAGCAACGCCCCAATCGAGAGCAGCACGAGCGGACGGCGCGGGGCGCCCGCGGCCACGACCACCGCGGCGAGGAAGAAGAGCGCGTAGTAGAGCAGCTGCGCCATGCCGCTCATCAGGCAGAGCGCGCCGGCGATGGCAGCCCACACCGCGAGCGCGAGGCGCGGGCGCTCGAGCGTTTCGATCGCGATCGCGAACAGCAGCGGCAGGAGCGCCACCGTCGAGAGATAGGCGAGCCAGCCAGCATAGGCCGCGAGGATCGCCTTCGAGGAGAAGAGCGCGGCGGCCGCCATGAAGAGCCGTGGGTACAGCCCCAGCCGCAGCGCGCCGCCCAGCGCATAGGTGGAGAGCGCCCCGACCACCAGCTGCAGCCAGATGGTCGGGCCGAGCGCGGTCGCGGGCGGCAGCAGCCAAAAGAGGAAGTGCAGCGGCAGGAGGTATTGCGCCTGGGGGTCGGTGAACGCCGGCGCGCCGCCGAGCTGGTCTTCGCGCCAGAAGGGTAGGCCGCGGCCGGCGCGCAGCGAGTCGTAGAGCACCTGCTTGAGGCCGAGGTGGAAGACCACCAGGTCGGAGTGCGCGGTAGCCACGGAGCCGGGATGCACGAGCCAGAACCAATAGCCGGCCATCGCCAGCGCCACGATGGCAGCGGCACTGGCGAGATGCCGCTTCATGGAGCGCCGTCGTCGTGCAGGCGGCTCATCGCCAGCCCCTGCGACTGCGCGAACGACATCAGCAAGAGCAGCGACGTGCCGAAGCCGACCGCGCAGAGGACCGCGCCCAGCGAGAGCGCCCAGCGCTCGACGAGACCGAACCCCAGCAACCGCGCGACCGCGAGCAGCGCAAGCGCGAGACCGCCGCAGCCCGAGGCGACCAGACCGCGCACCGCGATTCGATCGGCGAATGGCATCAGCATGCGAAAGCCGTGCAGCACCAGCTTGCCCCAGGTCATCTTCGAGGTGCCGGCATAGCGGCGGCCCCGCTCGCAAGGCACGCGCTCGATCTGGAGGTTCAGGCTGAGCAGACTCGACGCGTAGCAGAGGTCGAAGTGCGGGTGGAAAAGCACGTTGCGCGCGACCCAGCCGCGGTAGGCAGCATAGTTGCCGGACCGCACCACCGTGCCGCTCAAGAGCAGAAAGAAGTGCCTGAAGAAGAAGTAGAGGATTTTGAAGGGCAGTGTCTCGTGGCGGCGGGTGCGCGCGGCCAGCGCGATGAGGCGCAGGTTCCCCGGATCCGCGAGGAGCGGCGCCAGCAGGCGCGGCAGGTCCGCGGGCTGGTCCTCTCCATCGGCGTCGAGCGTGACCACGAAGTCGTCGTCGGCCATCTCAGGCGCGAGCCGGCGCAGGCCGAAGACGAGGGCGCGCTGGTGACCCAGGTTGAAGGGCGGCACCACCACGCGCACCGCGGCGCCGAGCGTGCCGGTCGCCGGGTCGAGCCCCGCGCTGTCGTCGATCGCCACCAGCCGCGGCTTCAGCGGCGAGCGCTGCAGCGCGGCGGCGAGATCGTACTGCAACCGCGCGTACGGCTCAGCGTCGAAGTAAAGCGGAGAGACGATCCAGATGCGCGCCATCGCTGCGCGATGGAATACCACGGCTCAAAAAAAGGCAGAGGGGCTACGCTTTCGCGCCGCCCACCGCCGCCGCCACCTCGGCTGCGAAGTCTTTCTGCTCCTTCTTGAGGCCCTCGCCCAGCGCGTAGCGCACGAAGCGGCGGACCTGCATGTTCTCGCCGATGAGCGCGATCACCGAGTTGACCTCATCCTGCACCGAGCGCTTGCCTTCGGGGTCCTTGAAGAACGCCATCTCCAGCAGGCAGTTCTCCTTGTAGAACTTCTCCATCTTGCCCGGCAGGATCTTCTCCATCATCGCCTCCGGCTTGCCCTGCTCGAGCAGCTGCGCGCGGTGGATGCCTTTTTCCTTCTCCAGCTCGGCCGGGGGAACTTCCTCGCGGCGCAGCCACTGCGGATTCATCGCCGCGATGTGCATGGCGATGTCCTTGACCAGCTGCTGAAACTTCTCGTTGCGCGCGGTGAAATCGGTCTCGCAGTTGATCTCCACCAGGACGCCGATCTTGCCGCCCATGTGGATGTAGCTGCCGACGATGCCTTCGGTGGCGGAGCGCCCGGCCTTCTTGCCCGCCGACGCGAGGCCCTTCTCGCGCAGCCAGGTGCCGGCCTTCTCCAGATCGCCGGCGTTCTCGACCAGCGCCTTCTTGCAGTCCATCATCCCCGCGCCCGACTTCTCGCGGAGCTCCTTCACGAGCGCTGAAGTGACTTCGGCCATTTGAGATAACCTAATGAGTTGAGAGTTGAGAGTTCATCCTCTTACTCTGCCGGCTTCTCTTCGGCAGCCGGTGCGGCGGCGGCCTCTGGGGCCTCGCCGCCCAGCGTCGGCTTGCGCTCGACGATGGGGCCGGGACCGGACGACTCGCTCGCGGACATCTCGGGGCGTGGCGCGCGGATACCGCCGGTACCACCACCGCGCCCGCCACGGCCGCCGGGGCCGCTGCGGCCACCGCGCCCGCCGTCGCGACGGCCCGGGCGGCGCTCGGAGGCGGCGTCGCGATCCTCGCCGCCGTTGTCCTCGGACATCTGCGCCCCGCCCGCGCTCACGTGCGCCTGGTAGCGCGCCCGGCCCTCGATAGCGGCGTCGGAGACCTTGCCGCAGAAGAGCCGGATGGAGCGGATGGCGTCGTCGTTGCCCGGGATCACGTAGTCGATGCCCTCGGGATCGCAGTTGGTGTCGACGAGGCCGACGATCGGGATGCCGAGGCGCGTTGCCTCGTGGATCGCGATGTGCTCCTTCTTGGGATCGATCACGAAGAGGCAGCCCGGCAGGCGGGTCATCTCCTGGATGCCGCCGAGGTTCTTCTTCAGCTTGTCCATCTCGTTGGTGAGGATGGCCACTTCCTTCTTGGGCAGCTTCTCGAAGGTGCCGTCGGTCGACATCTTCTCCAGCGCCTTGAGCCGGTCGATGCCCGTTTTGATGGTCTTGAAGTTGGTCAGCGTGCCGCCCAGCCACCGGTTGGTGACGTGGAACTGGCCCGAGCGCGTGGCCTCCTCGATGACCGCGTCCTGCGCCTGCTTCTTGGTGCCGACGAACAGCACCGACGCGCCGCGTGAGCAGACGTCGGAGACAAACTTGAAGGCCTCGCGCGCAAGCCGCACCGTCTTCTGCAGGTCGACGATGTAGATGCCGTTGCGGGCGCCGAAGATGAAGGGCTTCATCTTCGGATTCCAGCGCTTGGTCTGGTGGCCGAAGTGCACGCCGGCCTCGAGCAGCTGGCGCATGGTGATGCCCTGAGCCGGGGCCATGGCGGCCTTCATCTCGGGCGCCACCGGGGGCGGCGTGACTTCGGGAGCTGCGATCTCGACGTTCTCCGACATTGTTTTTCTCCTCCACCTCCGTCGGCGGAAAGCAGGCCCCGGAGTATCCGGGGAACCCTGCCTCCTCAGGAGGTGTGCGTGATGGGAACTGCTGGGCCTCTGATGGAGATACCCGTCAAAGGGAGCGGCCATCTAACAGAAAGCCGCCCTATGCGCAACACGGCGCGGCGAGCTGGCGAGCCGGCGAGCCCTCGACGGCTCCTTTGGAGTGGACGCCCGGCATGAGTATAACCGCGCATGGTCGACCGCATCGACGTGCTCGGGTTCCGGCCCGAGAGGCTCGCCGCCCTCCGGGGGCAGGCGCTCGATGGCCCCAGCGACCCCGCTCTCGACGCCATCACGCGCGAGGCCGCGGACGATCTCGGCGCAGCAACCGGCGTGATCTCCTTCATCCTTGATCGCCTGCAGCTCTTCCGCGCGAGCCATGGCTTGGGGTCACCTTCGTCCGGGCAGGCCATCGACCGCGACCTGTCCATCTGCCAATACGTTGTCCGCGACCGCGAGGTGGTCGCCATCCCCGACACCCTGCTCGATCCGCGCGTGCCCGAGCTCGCCGTGCGCGCGTTCGGGGTCCGCTCGTACCTGGGCGCCCCGGTGCGCGTGGGCGACGAGGTGGTGGGCTCGCTCTGCATCTACGGCCTCCAGCCGCGCGAGTTCAGCGACCGCGACCGCGAGGTGCTGACCCGGCACGCAGGGAGGGTGACCGCTCGCCTCGCAGAGCTCGCCGCCGAGCAGCGCGGGAAAGACGGCGCAGCGGCCCTGCTCCGCGCGGCCACGAGGCCGGCGTTCCAGGATCTGCGCAACGCGATCTGGCAGCTGTCGACGTCGCTGGACGAGATCCGCATCGCTGCGTTCGAAGCGAGCAAGCTCTCTGCCTTCACTGCTGCAACGGTGACGCTTCCCGGCGGCAGCGCAGAGGGTCTCCCGCTGCTCTCCTCCGCCACTCGCGCCGCAGCGGAGCTGGTGGCTCTGACCGACGGGGCCCAGCGCTCCGCCGACCGGCTCCAGCAATCGCTGCTTGCGCTGGAGGCGGCGACGCAGCGGACTGGCAGCACGGCCGATCTCGGCTCGGCGGTGATGTCGGCCGCGCGGCTCTCCGACCACTTCGTCAAGCTCGTCGGCTCGCTCACGGGCGCCCCGCCGCCAGGGATCACGGTCGAGATGCCGGCCTCCTCCGTCATCGTGCAGGTGAGCACCGCCCTCGCCACGCTAGCCCTGGCGCTGTTGAAGGCGCGCGTCACCGGGGCGCTGCTGCTGTCGGCCGAGGAGAAACCGGAGCGCGTGACGCTTCGCATCGCCACGCTGGGAATGACCGAGCTGCACGCGGCGGTCGCCGCCGAAGTGCGGGGGCTGCTCGGGCCCTCCGCCGGCGTGATGGTCGGCTCCGACGCGACCTCGATCAGTCTCGCGTACCGGCCCGCAGCCGCTCCCTGAACGGTCACGCCGGGTAGCAGCCAGGCTACGCAGGAGCGCGAGGTGCGGCGCCACGCGAACGGAGCTCCAGAAGCCGCGGGGCCTCTCGCATGCGCCGCTAAGCGGGCGAGGCCGGGTGTCCCGCAAGCCCGACATTGCGCGGCCGCCACGGACCCCGCTCGTTGCAACCCGAACTATCCCGTCCGCGGACGCGCACAGGAGGGCGCGCGGGATACCCGGATCGCCCGCGGACACAGGCGCGCCGCTCGAGAGACCCAGCCTTGCTCGAGAAACCCGGCCGCGACCGAGCCCCAGCCGCGCTCGAGAGCTACTCCTGCGCGGGCGCGCCGCCCTCCTCCACCGGCAGGTGGCACTTCTTGTACTTCTTGCCGCTCCCGCACGGGCACGGATCGTTGCGGCCAACGCGCGGCCCGGCGCGCACGATGGGCGTGCTGCTCTGCACCGCGGCGCCGCCGTCGCCGCCGCCCGAGGCGCTGGGCGACTCGCCATGCGTCTCGATGGTGCGCTGCTGGCGCCGCAGCGGCAGCGGCGGCAGGGTCCCGGACTGCGCTCCCTGCGCCGGCGCGCGCGTGGCGGCCTGGGCGTGGGCCGCGGGCTGCGCCATCGGCGGTGCTGCGGGCTGCGCCTGCACCGGCTCGACGCGCATGATCATCGACACCGTCGAAGCGGCGATGCGCCCCTTCATGATCTGGAAGAGCTCGAAGCCCTCCTTTTTGTATTCGATCTTGGGATCTTTCTGTCCGTACCCGCGCAGGTGAATGCCGGTGCGCAGGTGATCCATTTGCAGCAGGTGGTCCTTCCACAGCTGGTCGATTGCATTCAGGTACAGCCATTGCGAATAGGCGCGGTAATCATCGCCCAGCGTCTCGAACTTCTGCTTCAGCTTCTTCTCGACCACGTTGAAGATGTCGAGTTGCAGCTTTTCCTTGTCCGGGTGCGCGTCTTTGAGATTGATATCCACATTGAATTGCTCTTTCACCCGGGTGGTGAGCGCCGCCGGATCCCACTCGGCGTTCTTGCTGCGCGGCACCGCCTCCTCGACCAGCTCGATGATCAGGTCCTCGATCAGATCGTAGAGGTGCTCCTGCTGGTCCTGCCAGGTGACCACCTTCTCGTGGCGGCTCTTCTTCTTGGTCTTGGGATCTTCCGTGAACCAGACCAGCGGCACCGGCGCGCCCGCGGCCAATACTTCCTTGCGCATTCCGTAGATGGTCTTGCGCTGCTGGTTCATCACGTCGTCGTATTCGAGCAGGTTCTTGCGGATATCGAAGTTCTGCCCCTCGACCCTCTCCTGCGCGCCCTGGATGGCCTTGGTCAGCCAGGGGTGCTCGATGGGCTCGTTCTCCTGGACGCCGAAGGTCTCCATCAGCTTGCTGATCCGATCCGACGCGAAGATGCGCATCAGGTCGTCTTCCAGCGACAGATAGAACTTCGACGAGCCCGGATCGCCCTGGCGACCCGAGCGGCCGCGGAGCTGGTTGTCGATGCGGCGCGACTCGTGGCGCTCGGTGCCGAGGATGTGCAGGCCACCGACGCGCACCACCTCGTCGTGCTCGGCCTTGCACTCGTCCTTGTACTTCGCGACCGCGGCATCGTAGCGCGCCTTCCAGTCGGCGAACGCGGCGTGCAGCGCGGTATCGACCTCGACCGCCGTCACCGGCGCGACCTTCTCGTCGGGGCCAACCTGCGCCATGCGCTGCTGCACCAGCGCGCCTTCGATCGAGTTGGGCGTCGGCTCCGTCCCCACCTCGCGCTTGGCGAGAAACTCCGGGTTGCCGCCGAGGAGGATGTCGGTACCGCGGCCAGCCATGTTGGTGGAGATGGTGATGCGCCCGCGCCGCCCGGCCTGCGCCACCAGCTCGGCCTCGCGCTCGTGTTGTTTCGCGTTGAGCACGTCGTGCGGCACGCCGCGTTTCTTCAGGAGCTGCGCGACCACCTCGCTCTTGGCGATGCTGACCGTGCCGACCAGCACCGGCCGCCCTTCCTTGTGCAGCTGCTCGATCTCGTTGCAGACCGCGGTGAACTTCTCGCGCTCGGTCTTGTAGACGGTGTCCTGCTGGTCCTTGCGGACGTTGACGCGATTGGTCGGAATCACCAGGACGTCGAGCTTGTAGATATCGGCGAATTCCCCGGCCTCGGTATCGGCGGTGCCGGTCATGCCGCACAGCTTCGAGTAGAGGCGGAAGTAGTTCTGGAACGAGACGGTGGCGAGCGTCTGGTTCTCGTTCTCGATCTTGACGTTCTCCTTCGCCTCCACGGCCTGGTGCAGCCCGTCGCTCCAGCGGCGGCCCGGCATCAGGCGGCCGGTGAAGTCATCGACGATGATCACCTCGCCGTCCTTGACCACGTATTCGTGGTCCTTTCGATACAGGGTATGCGCTCTCAAGGCCTGCTCGACGTGGTGAAGCGTCTCGATCTGCTCCGGGTCGTAGAGGTTCACGACGGCGAGCTTCGACTCGACCTTCTCCACGCCTTCGTCGCTGAGCACCACCGAGCGCGCCTTCTCGTCCACGGTGAAGTCGCGATCGCGGATGAGCGAGGGGATGATTTTGTTGATCTTGTAATACTTGTCGGTCGATTCTTCCGACGGGCCCGAGATGATGAGCGGCGTGCGCGCCTCGTCGATGAGGATCGAGTCCACCTCATCGACGATGGCGTAATGCAGCTCGCGCTGGACGTAATCGGCGAGGCGGAACTTCATGTTGTCGCGCAGGTAGTCGAAGCCGAACTCGTTGTTTTGTCCGTAGGTGATGTCGCAGCCATACTCTTTCTGCCGCTGCCGATCGGAGAGCCCGTGCACCACGCAGCCGGTGGTGAGGCCCATGAAGCGATAGAGCCGGCCCATCCACTCGGCGTCGCGCTTCGCCAGATAGTCGTTGACGGTGACCACGTGGACGCCTTTGCCTTCGAGCGCGTTGAGCACGCAGGGCAAGGTCGCGACCAGCGTCTTGCCTTCGCCGGTCTTCATCTCGGCGATGGTGCCCTTGTGCAGCGCCATGCCGCCGATCAGCTGCACGTCGAAGTGGCGCATGCCGAGCGCGCGCACGCTGGACTCGCGCGTCAGCGCGAAGCAGTCGGGCAGGATGCGCTCGAGCACCGCCGCCTTCTGCTTCGACTCAACGGCGGCGATCTCCTTCCTCCAGGCCACGATCTGCTCGCGGATCTGGTCGTCGGTGAGCGCCTTGGCCCACGGCTCGCGCTCGTTGATGCGCACGACCAGGGGCTGCAGCTTTTTCAGCTCGCGCTGGTTCTTGGTGCCGACGAGCTTCTGGGCGACGTAGTTGAACATGAGGGAACCTCAGGAACGGTCGAACGGAGAATGGTTGGAATGAAGACGGGCGTCGCGGCGGCGGTTCAGCGATTCACGCGCGCGCGGGCGGCGCCTGGCTGGGCGCGGGACTCGACGGAGCGCTCCAGGGCGCGGGCGCTTCGGGAGCGACGGCGCGGACGAACGAGCGGGCGGCCACTCGCTGCTGCGCGCCCGCCTTCTCGCCGGTGCCAGCGCGCACGTTCGAGCGTGAGAGGCTGGCGATGAACTCGCACGCCACCGCGACAGGCGCGTGCCCCGCTGCGAGCGATGCGCAAGCGAGCGCGCCTGCTGGCGCCAGGGCCATCAGGACTGCCGCGCACGCCGCTGCGATCGATCTGCGCAAATGCTCTCCGCCCGAAATGCTCTCTGCCCGAGGGCATGGGCCCCTACAGGGTAAGGGGCGGGCGGGCCTTGTCAAGAGCGGACGGCCCTGCTTGTCAGTGCTGCACCCGGGACCGTCCCATGCCTGCCCCATCAGGCCGGGGCGCGGCGCGCGGGGGCGGCGGACTCATTCCGCAGCCGCAAGGCCGCCCATGGCAACGCCCATCAGCGGCGAGGACGCTGAGGCCGACGGCCCCGTGCGGCGTGCGACGGCGAGCGCTTACTCTTCGAGAATGAACTTGCGCGGGTTGTCCGCCACACCGTTGACGCGCACCTCATAATGCAGGTGCGGGCCGGTCGAGCGGCCCGAGTTGCCGACCGCAGCCATCAACTGGCCGCGCCTGACCTTCTCGCCGACCTTCACGTCGATGCGGCTCAGGTGGCCGTAGCGGGTCTTGAGGCCGTAGCCGTGGTCGAGCACCAGCACGTGGCCGTAGCCGCCCTCAATGCCGTTGAACACCACCGTCCCGTCGGCGGGCGCGCGGACCGGCGTGCCCAGGCTGGCGGCGACGTCGAGGCCCTCGTGCATGACGCGCTCGCCGGTGTACGGGTCGAGGCGGACCGAGAAGTCGCTGGTGACCCAGCCGCGGACCGGCCAGATCGAGGGCGCGCTGGCGAGCAGCGCCTGCTGGTCCTCGAAGTAGCTCTTGAGAGCGCGGGCTTCCTGCTCCTGCACCTTCACCTTCTTGTCGAGATCGTCGAGGGACTTGAGCAGGTCGCCGTCGGTCTCGGCCGCGGGCGCGACGCTCGCGCGCTTGATGTCTCCATCGGCGATCATCCGGCCTTCGCCGCCGGGCACCGCCTTGCCCATGCCCACCGCGCCGACGCCGGCCTGCGCGGGCTCGGTGGCGACGCCGCCGCCGACGAACTCGGGCTGCTGGCCGGTCGCGGCCGCCTCGGGCTTCTCCACGCTCAGCGCGCGGTCGGGATCGTTCAGCGCCGTAATGTGGCGCAGGTTGGAGTTGAGCCGCTTGACGCGGTCGAGCTCGTCATTGATATGGGCGAACTTCTGCTCGGCCTCGCGCCAGCGGTTCTGCAACTCGAGGTTCTCGGCGCGGATCAGGCCGTTCTCGGCCACCTTTCCGACCACCGCGAAGTAGTGGGCCATCATGCCGACGAACCCCAGCAGGACGACCGACGCGCAGACCGCCACCCGCACGAGCACGCGGTGCTCGACGCGGATCTTCTTCACCTTGGCGTCGCGATCCGGGACCAGGAGGATCGTGTACGACTTGTCCAAGGGTACTCCTCCAGAGCGCGCCGGTGTGGCCGCCCTTCCTTCAACCAACCGCCCGGCTCCGGGCTTCCCCAGGTGCATGCGATCTGCGGGCCATCGAGCCGGGCGCTTGCTGAAGTCGCCTGCACGGCACGAAAGCAGAGCGACCGTCCACTATCGGAACAGGCGGCGCCGCGTCAATGCCACCAGGTGGGTACCGCGGTGCCCTATTCAGTGCGCTGGACCGCCACGGCCGTGATGTTGTCGTCACCGCCGCGGTCGTTGGCGAGCTGGATCAACCGGACCGGAACGTCGTCGAGATCGTGCGTCAAAAGAGAGTCGCGGATCTCTTCGTTCGAGATCAGGTTGGTGAGCCCGTCGGAGCAGAGCAGAAATTTGTCGCCGACCCTGGTCTCCACGCCGAGCACGTCCACCAGAACGTCCTCCTCGAAGCCCACCGAGCGCGTGATGATGTTCTTGAGCCGGCTGTGCTTTGCCTCCTCCTCGGAGAGCAGCCCCGCTCGGACCTGCTCGTTGACCAGCGAGTGGTCCTCGCTGAGCTGGTGCACCTCACCGTCACGCACCAGGTAAGCGCGGCTGTCGCCGACATGGCCGACGATCGCCTTCTGGTCGCGGATGAGCAGCGAGATGCAGGTGGTGCCCATGCCCGCCAGCTCGGGGTTGGCGCGGCTGGTGCGGAAGACCGCGGCGCAGGCGCCTTCGACCGCCTCGCGCAGCGCGGCCGCGAGCGGCGTCTCGGCGATCGGCGCATCGGACGCGAGCGGATCGTCCGGCCGCAGCCGGGCCCCTAACAGCTCGCGCTCGATGGTCTGGACCGCGAGCCGGCTCGCCGTCTCGCCGCCGGCGTGGCCGCCCATGCCGTCGCAGACGACGTAGAGGCCGAGGTCTTCGTTGACGAGGAAGCTGTCCTCGTTGTGCTCCCGCTTGAGGCCCACGTCGGTGCGGGCAGCGCTTCGATACCTGGCCAAGCGATCATCTCCTGCAATCTGGAGCGCCACTTATACCGCCTTCCGGCTCTTGCGCGGCTCGGCCGCGTGCGCCGCCTGGGCCAGCAGCTCGCGCGCGTGCTCCAGCGCGACGGGCGTGTCGTTTCCCGAGAGGAGCCGCGCCAGCTCGCGGACGCGCGCCTCGCCGTCCACCGGCGCCACGTGGCTGTGCGTGCGCCCACGCGCGATCTCCTTCTCGACCACCTGGTGCCGCGCCGCGAAGACCGCGATCTGCGGCAGGTGCGTGATGCAGACCACCTGCCGCCGCCGCGCCACCGCCGCGAGCGCCCGGCCGACCGAGTCTGCCGTGCCGCCGCCGATGCCCGCGTCGACCTCGTCGAAGAGGTAGCTGTCCACCGGGTCGGTCTCAGCGAGCACGCGCTTCACCGCCAGCAGCATGCGGGACAGCTCGCCTCCCGAGGCGATGCGCGCGAGCGGCCGCAGCTCCTCGCCAGCATTCGGCGAGAGCAACAGCTCCGCGGTCTCGAGCCCGCGAGCGCCCAGCACGACCCCCGCTTCGGTCACGCCTTCGGTGCACGGCGAAAACCGCACCGACAGCTCGCTCTTCATACCCAGGGACGACAGCTCGCCCGCGACCGCCTTGGAGAAGCCGGTCGCCGCTGCGCGCCGCTTGTCGGAGAGCCCGCGCGCGCGCGCCGCCGCCTGCGCGAACAGCTTCGCTACCGCGGCGGTCGCGCCCGCGAGCGCCTCGTCGTGGTTCTCCAGCGAAGCGAGCTCGGCGCGCATGGTCTCCGCGCGCGCCATCGCCGCGACCA
>JAYWBT010000088.1:0-16130 GCA_043781235.1 Deltaproteobacteria bacterium | reverse complement strand
ATCGAGGCGGACCCGGCGGTGACGAAGATCCTCCAGGACTACGACGTCCAGGTGAAGAAGCTGCGCGACTCGAAGATCGGCGAGACCACCGTCGAGCTGCGCAAGGGCGGCAAGGACGATTTGCTGGCGAACCTGGCCGCCGATGCGCTCCGCTCGGGCGCGGGAGGCGGGCTGAAGGCGAATTTTGCTTTTCAGAATTCCGGTGGGCTGCGGATCCCCGAAATCGCCGCGGGGCCAATTACCTTTGGCCAGATCTTCGATCTCTATCCCTTCGATAACCAGCAGGTGGTGGTCTCGCTGCCGGCGGCGGCGGTTCGCAACGCGCTCGAGGCGGTGCTGCACTTTGGCAAGGGGCCGCTGCGCGTGTCGGGCCTGCGCTACACCATCGACTGGCAGAAGTTCGGCACGCCGAAAGATCTGAAGGAAGCGCCGCAGGGGGCCATCGTCACCTCCGTGATCGACACGGCCACCGGCAAGCCGCTCTGCGAGACCAGGGCTTGCACGCCGAAGGAGTGCCAGTGGACCTGCGTGCCCGGGACGTACACCGTCTCGGTGACGGACTTCCTCGCCAACGGCGGAGACGGGCTGTCGATGCTGAAGGAGGCGCCACGGCAGGTGGGCTCGGTCGAGGCGCGCGACATCATCGTGGCGTTCGTCAAGGCGCACCAGCCGCTGACGCCGCTGCTGCTCGGGTCGGTGACGGCGGGCGCGCTGCCGCGCATCGACCAGCACGGGCAGGCCAAGCGTCCGCAGGCGGAGTAGCTTGGATATCTTGCGCGACCTGTGGGGTCCCGGGCTCATCTTCCTCGGGCTCTGCTTCTGGCTGGTGCGCAAGGCGGTGAAGGCGGCGCGCATCGAGAGCGAGCTCGAGGGGGAGCGGCTGGCGGGCACGCTGGCGGAGGAACTGCAGCGCGGGCGCGACAATGCGCGCGCCTCGCAGCGACCGCAGCTCCTCGCGGTGCCGCCGCCGGTAGCGGCGCGGTCTCCGGTAGCGGCGCAGTCTCCGGTAGCGGCGCAGTCTCCGGTCGCGACGCGGTCTCCGCGCACGGCCCAGCCTCCACCCGCGCCACCGGACGCGGCCCTGGGCCCCGCTGCTTCGCCGCCCGTCGGCGCGGCGCACCTTCGGCTCTCGCCCTTAAAGGCGCCCGGTCCTGCCGCGCTCGCCGGCGCGGACGCTGCCGACGCAGCCGCCGAGCACCTCGCGGTAGTGGCGGCGCTGGTCGAGGAGCGCGAGCTGGCGCTGCTCGCCCTCAAGCCGGGCGCGGCGCGCCGCCGGGTGGAGGTGCTCTGGGTGCGCTCTGCGTCGGGCCACGTCGCCTGGTGCGAGCGGCGCCATCCGGCCATCGCCGAAGCAACGCTGCTGCGCGAGGTGATCTGCGTCGCGCGCATCGAGGACGGCAAGGCCGTCGAGCGCTGGAGCTTCGGCTGACCGCAGCAGCGCGCGACTCGCTTCTTCTTCCGCCTCGCGGGCAGCCGTACGGAAGCATTTCTCTCGGACGCGGAAACGAGCCGCGACGTCAACGGCGGCCTCGGCTTCTACGACCGCTCCCGCGCCCGCCCGGGACGGCCTCTTTCAGCCTGCACGCCGCCTGCACGCAGCCGGCAGCCGGCGACCTCGCTCGCGGTCAAGCTCGGCGACCACGCTCGCGACAGTCAGCCGGCGCGGGGGGCGTGGGGGTCGACGAACGAGTTGCACAGCCCCCCGGCAGCCCACGCCATCCCGCGCCGCACGCCAGGGGGCGCGCACCTGTCTGAGGGCGGCGACTCCCACGCCCCCCGCGACGGCGATCGTTGCTCTGCGACGGATCGCCCCACGCGAGCTGCAGCTCTACCGCGTCCCTTCTTCCTCCTGCGCCGCCGCCGCGGTCGCCTCGAGCAGCGGCTCGGCCACCACCGGCCGCCCGGTCGCGTGCTGCATCCAGAGATCGGGCGTCTCGCGGCCGAAGCGGGTCACGCGCTCGAACTCATCCCCGAAGTACGCCGCGCCCGAGCCTGCGTTCAGCTTCTCTTCCAGCTGGAACGCGATCAGGTGCCCGAGCGGATAGCGATAGAGATACAAGAATGAATTGATCATATGCGAATAGATCGCCAGCTGCGGATTCCCGGTCTCCCCCAGCACCGGCGCGTAATACCGGTCCCAGTACCCGCGCGCGATCGAGAGCACCGCCTCGCGCAGCTCAGCCGGCGTTGCCGAGGGGTGCGAATACATCCATTCCCAGGTATCGATATCGAGCAATCCAACGCCGGCGATCTCCCAGGTCTCCCAGAAATCGTTCAGGGTCTTGAGCCGCCGCGCCCGTGCGTCGGGCCGGGGCAGGCCGAGCAGCTCGAGGTTGCGATTCTGGAAGGTAAAGGCCAGCGCCTCGGTGAACGCCGTGCCGGGCACTCCCCGCAGCAGCGTATCGTCCACTTCGTAGAGGGAGAACACCTGCTCGACGTTGTGGCCCATCTCGTGGACCGCGATGTTGTATCCTTTGTAATCCATTCCATCGGGATTGATGCGCGTCCGCAAATGAGGCGAGTCGCCCGGCCCCCATCCGGGATACAGCTCCGTGCGCCGCGCCGCCTCCATCGCGTGCCCGGAGCCGCGGGCCGGATCGACCACGATGTGCTCATTGATGAAGCGCGCCTTCTCCGCGGAGAAGCCGAGCCCGCGCAGCAATCGCGGGATATCCTTCTTGTAGGCTTCGGCGGTCGGATACCGGGCGCGCGTCCTGAGCGACAGCTCCTCTTCCGGCTGCTGCGTGCGCGATTCGAGAAAGCCGTTGTACCAGATGTCGTGCGGCTCGAGCGGCCGCCCCAGGCGCTTCTTCACCAGCGCGCCAACGCGCGGCGCGAGCGGGCTGGCGAGGACCTGCGTGAGCAGCGCCCGCACGCGCGCCTGCGGGATCTCGTCGTCGAAGGCGAAGTGCCGCGCGATCTCCGTGGGCGCGAAGGGCGAGTCCGCGTCGGCCTTGCGCGCCGCCTGGAAGTCGGCCAGCAGCTGCGCATAGCGCAGGTCCGGTTCGCGATCGGTAGAGACCACCGGCTCCGCTGGCCGCTTGCCCTGCGCCTTCATCTGCTCTTGTTCAACCTCGGCGTCGGGGCTTCGGGCGACGGTGTTGGCGACCGGGTCCCAGTCGACGCGCGGATCGTCGATCACCCCGCGCGGGATGGTCTGCGTGACGATGCGCCCCATCGCCGCGCGGATCAGCCGCTGCCTGCGCAGGCCCAGCGCCTGATCCTTGTCTGCGTAGTCTGCCTTGATCTCGTCGCGCAGGTTCCAGTGCGTCAGCAGCCGCACCCCCTTGGGAAAGATGCGCTCGCCCCGGTCGAGCAGGTGGTGCATCCAGAGGTTGTAGCCGGCGATATAGGCCTCGGAATCGGCGCTGGCTTTGGCGACGGCCTGCAGCGCCGCGCCGCTGGGACGCTGGGCGAACCGGCGCGTCAGTCGCGCCTCGGCCCACTGCCGGCGCGTCCACGAAGGCCCCGCTGCGGTCATCTCGTCGAGCTCGGGCAGCGGGAAGTTCAACAAGGCGACGAAGGCGAGCTTGCTGTCGAAGAGGTCGTCGGAGAGGTGCGCGCCGACATCCATCGAGGCGAAGAGTTGATCCACCGGCAGCTGCGGGCCCAGCTCGAGCTCGCTCCAGCTGCGCAGGGCGCGGCCGATCTCCAGCAGGTGACCATCCATCTGCTCGAGCGCCTGAGAAAATCGCCCGAGCAGCGGCGAGGGGTCGGCGGCGAAGGACTCCGCGACGAAGGCGTGAACATCGCCGTCCTGCGGACGCCAGAGCGCGAGCACCTGCTTGACGCCGCGCTCGGCGCGCGCGCGAGACGCCTCGCCGTGCTTCCGCACCAGCGCGGCGACGAGCTCGCCCGCGGGCGGCCTCTCCCCAGTGGCGGCGGGAGATCTCTCGACGGGCGCCGCGGCGGCCGGCTTTTCGATGGGCGCCGCCACTGCACAGCCAGCGAGCGCGAGGAGGACGACGACGAGAGGTGCGGTCATGCGGCGCTTCTAGCACGCCACCGAGACGCTCACTGTCGCGCGGGCGAAAGCGACGCGCGGTTGCGCCTTCAGACTTTGGAGAGGGCCGCGGCCCGCAAAGGTTGACCGCCCGCGGAGGATGTGTTTGGTCCCCCACCCGTCCGGAGGACCGCCCATGCCCGCACAGCCGCCGCCGTTCTTCGCTCGCCTCTGGCTGGCGATCGTCTGCCTCTTCCGTATCGTCTTCGACCCGGCGTTCGCGGCCGAAGTGAAATCGTTGCGGGAGGCCGCGCCGGCGCTGCCTCGGCCCGAGCGGTCCACGCTGCCGGCCACGCCCACCGCCATCCGCGAAAAGCAGGTGGAGGGGTCGGCGCAGGCCCTGCACCTCCTCTCCGTCCTGCAGCGCGAGGGCCGCCTGCTCGACTTTTGCGAGGAGGAGCTGACCGGCTTCTCGGACACGCAGATCGGCGCGGCCGCGCGTAGCGTGCACGACGGCTGCCGCAAGGCATTGCGCGAGGCGGTGACGCTCGAGGCGGTGCGTCTCGAGAAGGAAGGCAGCGCGGTCGAGATCCCCTTCGGCTTCAATCCGTCGGCGCTGCGGCTCACCGGCAACGTCGTCGGCCAGCCGCCCTTTCGCGGCGTGCTCCGCCACCACGGCTGGAGGGTCGCGAAGGTCATGCTGCCGCCGCCGCCCGCGGATCCCACGCTGCTCGCGCCGGCCGAGGTGGAGCTCCCGTGACGGAGCCGCGGTACTCGGTCGGCATCGACCTCGGCACCACCAACAGCGCGCTGGCCGAGGTCGATCTCGCGGTCGAGCCGGCCGGTCCCGGCGAGCCGCTGCCCGGCCCGCTGCAGCTCGAGGTGCCCCAGCTGGTGGCGCCGGGTGAAATCCAGCCTCGCGAGCTGTTGCCCTCCTTCATCTATCTGCCCGCGGAGCACGAGCGCGGGCTCGACAGCGAGCATGGCTCCATCGTCGGCCAGTACGCGCGCGATCAGGGCGCGCTGGTGCCGGGGCGGCTGGTCTCGTCGTCGAAGAGCTGGCTGAGCCACCGCAAGACCCAGCTTCTCCCGCTGGAAGCGCCGCCCGAGCTCAAGCGCATCTCGCCGGTGGACGCGGCGGCGCGCATCCTCGAGCACCTGCGCGAATCGTGGGATGCAGCGCACGCCTGGGAAGAGCAGCGCTTGAGCGAACAGGCGGTGACGTTGACGGTGCCGGCGTCGTTCGATGCCGTGGCGCGCGAGCTGACCGTGGCCGCCGCGAAGCAGGCGGGCCTGCCGAACCTCACGCTGCTCGAGGAGCCGCAGGCGGCGCTCTATGCCTGGGTGCAGGGCGCGGGTGACGAGTGGCGCAAGCACGTCCAGCCGGGCGACGTCATCCTGGTCGTCGATGTCGGCGGCGGCACCAGCGACTTCAGCCTGATCGCGGTGGGCGAGAAGGACGGCTCGCTCGCGCTCGAGCGCGTGGCCGTCGGCGACCACATCCTGCTCGGCGGCGACAACGTCGATCTGGCGCTCGCGCACCTCGTCAGCGAGCGCCTGAAGACGACGGGCACCCGACTCGACGCGTGGCAATTCGCGGCGCTCACCTATGCCTGCCGCAAGGCCAAGGAGACGGGCGCGAGCGAGATCTCGATTCCCGGGCGCGGCAGCGGGCTGATCTCCGGCACCCTCCGCGCCGAGCTGTCGCGCGAGGAGCTGCGAGGCACGGTGGACGCATTCTTCCCCGAGGTCGAGGTGACCGCATCGCCGCAGGGCGCCCGGCGCGCGGGCCTCACCACGCTGGGCCTGCCGTACGCGAGCGATCCCGCCGTCACGCGCCACCTCGCCGCCTTTCTCCGCCGCAGCGCGGGCGCCATCGCGGGCCGGCCCGGCAGCTTCCTGCACCCGACCGCGCTGCTCTTCAACGGCGGCGTCTTCAAGGATCAAGGCCTTCAGGAAAGGCTGGCCGGGCTCATCGATCGCTGGGTGCAGGGCGACGGCGGCGCGGCCGTCAAGGTGCTGCAGAGCCAGTCGCTCGATCTCGCGGTCGCGCTGGGCGCCGCGTACAGCGGGCTCGCGCGGCGCGGGCGCGGAATCCGCATCCGTGGAGGCACGGCGCGCGCTTATTACGTCGGCGTCGAGAGCGCGGCGCCGGCGGTGCCAGGTTTCTCACCCCCAGTGAAGGCGGTGTGCCTCGCGCCCTTCGGCATGGAGGAGGGCAGCCGCGTGGACCTCCCGGGCCTCGAGGTGGGCGCCGTGGTCGGCGAGACGGCGCACTTCCGCTTCTTCGCCTCGAGCGCGCGGCGCGACGATGCGCCGGGCGCGGTGGTGGACGACCTGGACGAGCTCGAGGAGCTGCCGCCCATCGAGGCGCGGCTCCCGCTCGACTCCGGCGCGGCCGGCGACGTGGTGCCAGTGGGCCTGCGCAGCGCGGTGACCGAGGTCGGCACGCTCGAGCTGGAGCTGGTCGCGGCGCAAGGCGGCCGCAAGTGGAAGCTCGAGTTCTCGGTGCGCGGAGGCTGAACGCTTTGGCGCTGCGCTATGCCGTCGGCATTGATTTGGGCACCTCGAACACCGCGCTCGCGTACGCGGCGCTCGACGAGCGCGATCCGGCGGTCCACGTCTTCGAGATCCCGCAGCTGGTCGCGGCCGGCGAGGTGCAGCCGCGGCCGCTGTTGCCGTCGCATCTCTACCTGCCCGGCGGTCACGAGCTGGCGAAGGAGGCGCTCGCGCTGCCGTGGGGCGAGGCGCCTTTTGCGGTGGGCGCCTTCGCACGCGATCAGGGCGCGCGCGTCCCCGCCCGCCACGTCAGCTCGGCGAAGAGCTGGCTCTGCCACCCTTCCGTCGATCGCACCGCCGCCATCCTCCCCTGGGGCGCGCCGCCAGAGGTGGAGCGCATCTCGCCGGTGACGGCGAGCGCGCGCATCCTCGCGCATCTCCGAGACGCGTGGGACGCGCAGCACCCCGACGCGCCGCTCGCCGGGCAGGACCTGGTCATCACCGTGCCGGCGTCGTTCGACGAAGGCGCGCGCGCGCTCACTTTGAAGGCGGCGGCCGAGGCGGGGCTGCCGAAGCTGCTCCTGCTCGAGGAGCCGCAGGCGGCCTTCTACGACTGGACGCGCGTCCACCGGGCCTCGCTCGACGAGGCGCTCGAGGGGGTGTCGCTGGTGCTGGTGGTGGACGTCGGCGGCGGGACCACCGACCTCACGCTGATCCGCGCGCAGCGGCCGGAGGGTGGCGCGCCGGTGCTGGAGCGGCTCGCGGTCGGCGATCACCTTTTGTTGGGCGGCGACAACATGGACATCGCGCTCGCGCGCACCGCCGAGCAGCGGCTGGGCCAGAAGCTCGCCGCCGGGCAGTGGGGAGCGCTGGTGCAGGCGTGCCGCGCCGCCAAGGAGCTCTTGCTGCGGCCCGACGCGCCCGAGCGCACCAGCGTGGCGGTGCCGGGCGCCGGCAGCCGGCTGATCGGCGGCACGCTCAGCGCCGAGCTTGCTCGCGACGAGGTGCGCGCGCTGCTGCTCGATGGCTTCTTCCCGCGCGCGGCGGCCAGCGACGCACCCGCTCGCGCCACGCGCTCGGCAGGCCTCGCCGAGCTGGGCTTGCCTTACGCGAGCGATCCGGCGATCACGCGGCACGTGGCGGCCTTCCTCGCGCGCCACGCCCGGACCGTCGAGGGAGCCTCGGTCGATTCGGTGCTGTACAACGGCGGCGCGCTCGCAGCCGATTTGTTATCGAATCGCCTGACTTCGATTATCGAAAGTTGGGGCTCAAAGCAGTTGCGCCGGCTGCGCAACGACGCGCCGGATCTCGCGGTGGCGCGCGGCGCGGCGACGTACGGCCTGGTGCGCCGCGGGCTCGGGCTGCGCATCGGCGGCGGCAGCGCGCGCACCTACTACATCGGCGTCGGCGAGCGCGAAGCGGTCTGCGTGGTGCCGCGCGGTGCGGGCGAAGGGGTCGAGCAGGAGATCCGGGGCCGCGAGTTCGGCCTGCTCCTGGGAACCCCGGTCCGCTTCCGCCTGTTTGCTTCCTCCGGCTTCCGCCCCGAGCAGCCCGGCGATCTGGTGCTCACCACCGAGGGCTCCGCGCACGAGCCCGCGAACCCGCGCGGGGCGCAGCAGGCCGCCAGCACCTCCGCGGCGCAGCAACTGGAGCGGTTGCCGGTGGTGGAAGACCTCGCGGAGTTGCCGCCGCTGCAGACGGTCATCGAAGGACAGGGCACCGCGCAGGTACAGATCAAGGCGGCGATCACCGAGATCGGCACGCTGGAGATCTTCTGCGTCGGCGCGCAGCAGTGGAAGCTCGAGTTCCAGCTGCGGCAGAGCCCGGGGCTCGCCGCCGAGAGCGGCGCGCTGTCGGCGCTGCCGCGCACCATCGACGCGGCCCGCGAGGTGTTGCAGCAGATCTTTGGAAAGAAACCGGTCGAGGGCGCGAATGCAAAGGATACCTGGAGGAACCTGGAGAAGGCGCTCGGCGACCGCTCTGGCTGGAGCCTCGCAGTCAACCGCGACCTCTGGGGCGTGCTCTGGGCGGGCGCGCAGCGGCGGCGGCGCAGCGCCGATCACGAGCGCATCTTCCTGGCGCTGGCCGGCTTCCTTTTACGGCCTGGCTTCGGCGCGCCGCTCGACGGCTGGCGCGTCGAGCAGACCTGGACGCTCTTCAATCAGCAGCTCACGCACCACAAGGATCCGGCGGTGTGGGCGGCGTGGTGGATCCTTTGGCGACGTGTCGCGGCCGGCCTGGGCGAGCACGAGCACCGCGCGTTGTTCGAGGCAGTGGCGCCGCACCTGAAGCCGCCGCCGAAGGGGCGCGTGGCGAACCCCGGCAAGAAGCCGCCTGGCCTCGGCGTCGATGAGATGGTGCGGCTCCTGGGCGCGCTCGAGCGGCTCGCGCCGTCGCAGAAGATCGAGGCCGCCGGCTGGCTTCTGGAGAAACTCGAGCAGGGCAAGCGGCCGCCGCCTGGCGTGCTCTGGGCGCTCGGGCGGCTGGGCGCGCGCGTGCCGGTCGCGGGGGCCGCTCACCACACGGTGCCGCCGGAGATCGCGACCGCGTGGCTCGGGCAGCTGATGGCGCTCGACTTCCGCACCGCCGAAGAAGCGCCGTTCGCCGTGGCGCAACTCGCGCGTCTGTCGGGCGATCGCGCGCGCGACCTCGATGAGCCGCTGCGCCTGCGGGCCGCCGCGCGCCTCGAGCAGGCGGGGGCGCCGCCCGAGTGGGCCGCCGCCATCCGGGAAGTGCACGAACTGGGCGAGAAGGACGAGCAGCGCGTCTTCGGCGAAGCGCTGCCGACAGGACTGCATCTGGCTTAGAACTGCCGGTGCGCCGTCAGTCCGGAACTACCCTCGTGGCCACACGGAACGAATAGCTGCGGCCGGTCGTCAGCGGCACGACGACGACGGTGTTCAGGTGGGCGTTGAAATAGTCCGGCGAGACGATGACGGCTGGCGGGTAGAACAGCTTCGGCAGGAACAATAAAATGGCTCTTCGGGCGATCGAGTGGGTGAGATCGTAATCGAAGTCATATCGGCGGGAGCATGCAGGCAAGGATCTTGAGGCGCAGGTACTCCTCATCCCGCAGGCCGTAGGCGCGCCGTTGGATGACGCGGATCTTGTTATTGAGGCCTTTTCCTGGTGGGTTCGCTTGTCGGGAACGCGAGAAGGTAAAGATCCAAGTAAGGCCCTTGGACGAAAAGACCCCGGACGATCGCAGGCTCCGATTTGCCCTCGCGAGGATCTCCCGGTCGGCGGGGATGTCGACTACACGAAGACGGCAAGAAGGCCAGGAGGCTGGCGAGCGCCGTTAAGATAGTTGCCGCCACTTTCGGGGCGATGGTGGGCAGCAGTCCTGAAGGTACCGAGGAAGTGTCGGCATGGGCCACGGGTCTCACGTTGCCAAGTTACGGAAGAGAGCAGGAGCTAGAAACCGACGCGAATCGAGTGTCTTACCAGCCTGCATACCGTCCGCCCTGAGCCCTATGACCAGTGGTCTCGCGCGTTGACAGCCATAAATAGTGACCCTCAACTGGCTGCCTATTTAGATTCCCATCCTGATGCAGATCCGCGGGATCTCATGCGGGACGGACTATTGAGTCTCAGCGATGTCGTTCCGGCGGCTGTTAATTTACTGAACGACGCTTCTTCGGCGGCCCGTCTCGGGGAGCTTAGTGCGCTGGCGCTGGATGCCAAGGTGTGGGGGAAGCCGGAAATCGTAGGGCGAAGAGAAGACCAACTTTCCGTCCTGAACGAGATCATGAGTCGCCTGAGCTCTGAAGATGCGGGTCGACTGACGCGAGCGATCGAGAGCCCCGCCGGCGCTTCTGTGAAAGTTCGGGCTCGTTCATAAAGTCCAAGGATGCGCTCCGCTGCGTCGTAACGCTCGCAGTGTCCGCGGGCTCGCCTTACGCCATTGCCGCTCCCCGCGAGAGGCTGAGAGGGTCGAAAATTGGCATGCGACACAATGATTCATGATTGAAAGGCTCAGCAATGAAGATCTCCTCGCCGCCATTCGCGCGCTGATCCGGAAGTCTGGCCTCATCGAGGCAGAGCTGCTCGTTCACCTTGGAGAGATCGACGAGCGGAAGCTGTATCTCGCACGTTCCTTTCCCTCGATGTTCGCGTATTGCGTCGCCGAGCTGGGGTTTTCCGAGGACGCCGCCTACAACCGCATCGTAGTGGCGCGGGCGGGGCGGCGCCTGCCGGCGCTGGTTGAGGCGGTGCGCTCGGGAAGGATGCACCTTGCGGGGGTGCGCCTCCTCGTTCCGTACCTCACTGCTGAGAATCATGCCGACTTGCTGGCCAAGGCAACTGGCAAGTCCAAGCGGCAGATCGAGGAGCTGGTTGCGACACTTTCCCCCAAGCCGCCAGTTCCTGCCGCGATCCGGAAACTTCCTGAGCGCCCCGCGCTCGCGGTCTCGATGCTCGCCGCGCAGCCTCCGCCTCAGCCGCGCGTCCAGCACGAGCCGGCCGTTCGGCCGCTCGCGGAAGACACGTACAAGATTCAGTTCACCGCCAGCCGTGCATTTCGAGACAAGCTCAAGCAGACACAGGATCTGCTCCGGCACCGCGTCCCCAACGGAGACCTGACTGCGCAGGCTGCGATATCCGAGGCCGCACTCGACTCCTTGATCGATGCAGTGAAGAAGGACCGATCCGCCCTGGGTCGGAAGCCGAGGCCAGCCGCGCCTTCGACGCCGAAAGTCTCTGGTACGCGCCACATCCCCGACCCGATCAAGCGCACAGCCTACGAACGCGACGGCGGGCGCTGTACGTTCACCGACGACCGGGGTCTAAGGTGCGTCGAAACCGGCGCGCTCGAGTTTGACCACCTCGACGGCTTCGCGCGGACGCACATGCATTCCGTTGAAAGAATCCGGCTTTTGTGCCGCCCGCACAACCAGTATGCGGCGGAGCAAATGTATGGACGCGCATTCATACAGGGAGCCCGGAACTCGACATTGAAGGGAATGCAAGTCGCCAACCCTGGTTCAACTTGTCCCGGGACAAGTCTTCAGTGCCGGCTCTTATAGTGCGGGCAGCTCGAAACCGCCTTCAGCTGAATAGCTAATTGGTGCCAGCTGCCAGCCGCCGAGAAGCGTCGCGCCGCGAGCGTCGTTCACTACCTCTTCGGCGCGGCGTGGGGAGGGCTCTACGGACTCTGGCGCGAGAGCGGGAAGTCGCCGGGCTCAATCCGCGGAGCGGTGGTGTGGATGGCGAGCGAGGACCTGAATCCTCCCCGCCTTCCGGCTCCCTGGCTGGCCCCAGCGCTATCGCCTCGCCGAGCACGGCTACGCGCTGCAGGCTCACCTCGTCTACGGCGCCGGCACCGCGGCTGCGCACGCAGCCCTGCCGAAAAAGCTCTTCGACCAGTTTGCGAAGCGAGTGGGGCTGGCGTAGTGGGCTTGCGCCATGCCGAGCTACATCCACGGAGAGACCGATCCGGTCGAGGTGGCGCGCCTCGAGAAGCAGGCCCGCTTCCTCACCCGCTGGATCCTCGACGGCGTGGAGGCCGGCCCGGGGGCGCGCGTGCTCGACCTCGCCTGCGGCACCGGCGCGATGGCCCGCCGCCTGCTGGCGCGGCTCCCCGACGTCCGGCTGACGGGCTGCGATCTGTCGCGCTCGCAGCTTTCGGCCGCGCGGCAGCAGAGCCCGCTGCTGCCGCTGGTCAACGCCGACGCCGCGCGGCTGCCCTTCGCGGCCAGCACCTTCGATGTGGTGCACTGGTCGTGGCTGCTCGAGCACGTCCAGCCTTCGCACGCGCAGAAAATCCTCATCGAGGTCCGCCGCGTCGTCGCCGACTCGGGCTACGCCTGGATGACCGAGGTGGACAACGACAGCCTCGCCTTCTGGCCGCGCCTGCCGCTGGTGGAGGAGTGCTTCCGCGCGCTCTGGAGCGCGCAGGAGCGGGGCGGCGGCGACCCGATCATCGGCCGCAAGCTGTACGGGCTCTGCACGAGCGCAGGCTTCACCAACGTGCAGGTGCAGCCGCTGACCTTCCACCTCCACGAAGGCTCTCCGCCCGGCTACTTCCGCGGCATGCTCGAGGAGTTCGCGGAGATCCTGCTCAGCGCGCGCGAGTCGCTGCCCGCCGCGTTGAAGGCGCGCGCCGACGAGGGCGCGGTGCAGCTGATCGCGCTCGACGGAACAGCGGGCGCGTCGTTTACCTATACCTGCTTCCGCGTGCGCGCGGCCCGCTGAGAGTATTTGCGCAGGTCCAGACTCTGCTCCGCGATGTTGATGTCGTCGAGCCGCGCGCGGTGCGCCGTCAGCAGATCGCTGCGCGAAAGCATGCCGATGGCCACGCGCGGCTTCTCCCGCGTCACCACCGGCAGCCGGCCGACGCCTTCCTGCACCATGTGATCGGCCACCTCGCGCAGCGAGCTGTCCTCGAACGCGATGACCAGCGGCCGCCGCAGGAGCTCGCGGACGCGCATCGAGTCCAGCGCGTCGAGCCCGAACAGGTCGCGACGCGTGACCACGCCGAGCAGATCGCCGCGCGCATCCACCACCGGAAAGCCCTGGTGCTTGGAGCCCTCGGCCTCGCTGCGCAGCCACACGCGCACCGCCTCCAGCAGATCGTCGGCCTTGAGCGAGATGACCGGCTTCGAGGCGGCGAGCCCGGCGGTCACCTGATCGAGGAAATCGGCTGCGTACTCGCTGGGCACGCGCACGCCGCGCCGGGCGATCTTCTCGGTCATGATGGTGTTGCGCATCATCAGGCAGGAGAGCAGGAACGACGCCGTGCAGCCGCCCAGCAGCGGGAGCAGGCTCATCGGTTGCCGCGTGGTCTCGAAGGCGAAGACCACCGACGTCAGCAGCGCGCGCGAGGCGCCCGCGAACATCGACGCCATGCCCACCAGCGCGGCGATGCGCACGTCGATGCCCAAGTGGGGGAAGGCGCTGGCGACCAGCGCGCCGAGCAGGCCGCCCAGGCCGCCGCCGATGGTGAAGAGAGGCGCCAGCGTTCCGCCGGAGGTGCCGCTGCCGAGCGAGATGGACCAGGAGATGAACTTCACCCCGCAGAGGATCATCAGCGCGTCGCCGGCGATGTCGCCGCTGAGGATGCGATCGATGTTGTCGTAGCCAACGCCCAGCGTATGCGGCACGAAGTAGCCGCAGACGCCCACCGCGACCGCCCCCAGCGCGGGCCACCACATCCAGTGAATGGGAAGGTGCTCGAACGCGTCCTCGACGGCATAGACGAGCTTGGTCACGCCCACCGCCACCACGCCGACCAGCGCGCCCAGCAGCACATAGATCGCGAGCGCGGCTTCGCTGGGCTGGACCAGATTGGGCATCGCGAAGGCGGGCGCGATGCCGACGAAGCCGATGCGCACGGCCGTGGCCACCGCGGCGGCGAGCGCCACCGGGATCAGCGAGCGCGGCCGCAGCTCGAACAGCAGCAGCTCCACCGCGAGCAGCACCGCCGACACCGGGCAGCCGAAGGTGGCCGTCATGCCCGCCGCGGCTCCGGCCGCGAGCAGCGTCTTGCGCTCGGCAGCGGTGGTGTGAAGCAGCTGGCCGATGAGCGAGCCGAGCGCGCCGCCGGTGGCGATGATGGGACCCTCGGCGCCGAACGGCCCCCCGGTGCCGATGGAGATGGCCGCCGACAACGGCTTGAGCAGCGTGATGCGCGCCGGGATGCGGCTCTTGTTGAGCAACACCTGTTCCATGGCCTCGGGGATGCCGTGGCCGCGGATGGCCGCCGAGCCGTAGCGCGCCATCAAGCCGACGATGACCCCGCCGGCCACGGGCACCGCGATGACCCAGCCGCCCAGGTGATTACCCGCGGGAGACACGAAGGCCATGGAGAAGCGGCCGTAGAAGGAGAGGTTGGTGACCAGGCCGATCAATCGGGTCAGCACCTGCGCCACTCCGCCGGCCGCGGCGCCGAGGACGATGCTGAGCCCGCAGATGAAGACGATGCGTCCGTCCACCAGCGCGCGCTCGGTCGGCACGCGCGCCTCCCGCAGCGCGGGGCCCAGCGAAGGCGCGATCGGAAGGCCTTCGGTGCTCTGCCCGACGTCGCTACCGGCCACGGGCGGCTCCTCTGCTCTCGAAGAACATCTCCGGCGCCTGCGCGCCCAGGCCCAGGCGCGCCACCAGCGCCTCCAGCGATTTGGCCAGCGAGCGGCGATCGCGCGGGTCGAGCTGCTCGAGCGCGCCGATCAGCTTCTCCTGCGCCAGCGGCGGCGCGCGACGAAGCAGCGCTCGGCCCCGCGCCAGCAGCGACAGCTCCACGCAGCGCCCGTCCAGCCTGGACTTCCTCCGCGCGACGCGGCCCGAGTCCACCAGGCGCTGGACCACCACCGACACCGAGCTCTCGTGGGTCGCCGTCCGCTCGGCCAGCTCGCGCAACGAGAGCGCGGCACCCGCGCGCAGCTGCTGCAGGACGAAGAGCTGCGCGCCCGACACGCCGGCGCGCCTCTCGGCCGCGCCCGAGGACTCGCGCAGCATGCGGACGATGCGGCGGATGGCGTCGAGCGCCGCGCGGGCGTCGCCGGGGGAGGCGCCGGAGCGGGCAGCGGAGCTGGCGCCAGGCTTTTTTGGAAATGCTTGGGATCCCATTGACCGCTCTTAGAAGAAGTCAACCGAAACCGCAACCCGGAAATGCGACGCAAAAGCGTGGGATCCCAACGACTGAGATCAGTGGACGGTGAACGCCTTCGCCAGCGCCTTCATCCGCGGGGTGTGCATCCGCCGGTTGAGAGGCGCAGATCATCGTGCCCGCCCAGGTCCGGAAGTCCTTGGCCGAGAAGCGGCCGCCCATCACTTCCTTGATGTACGCGTTGATGTAGCGGCGGCGGACGTTCACCACGCTGCCGTCGTCCGCGACGTACTGGAAGAGGTCCTTGCCCGGCAGCGCCTTGAGCTCGCCCACGATGCGCGCGACGCGGCGGTCACGCAGCTCGCGCACCTGCCGCTACTTGGACTTGCCCATGTAATCGAAGTGGACCACGCCGCCGCGCTCGATCGAGCGCCGCAGCTGCGGCAGCGCCTTGCCGAACTGCACCAGCCGATCGTACTTGCGCAGCTCGCGCTCGCGCACCGCTTGTGGCGAGTAGCGGTACTGCCAGCGGCCCTTGACGTCGCGGCCCACCGCCTGCAGTCGCGCCTGCGCGCTGCGCGCGATGGCGACTTCCTTCCACGCCGGGGGAATGCCGAGAGAGCGGACGCGCTCGAGCTCTCCTCGGGGCGCGCCCAGATACCGAAAGCCCCGCTTCGGCGTCCCCGCCCTCTTGATTCCCGACTCTTGCAGCCGCTGGATCTCCGTCATGTGCCTGGCAACATGGGGCGCGGTCGCCCGGTGTGCAAAGCTCTGTCCGGTGCTCCTCGCGCTGCTCCTCCACGTTCACGTGCTCGGCCTATTGCACCCGCACTCCGCGCTGGTCTGGCCGGACGGTGCGGCGGTGCCGGTGGCCGCGCGGCCGGGCGCGCACTATGGCGTCCGGCGCGTGGCGGTACAGGTGCCCGGCTTTTCACGGCGCGAGTACGCGGGAAGCCTGGAGGTGGGGGCGGGCGAGCATGAGCTCGAGCTGGTCAACGTCGTCCCGCTGGAGGACTACGTCGCGTCCGTGGTCGGTTCGGAGATCGGGCCCGCCGCGCCGCAGGCCGCGCGTGACGCCCTCGCGACCGTCGCGCGCTCGTTCGCGCTCCGCCGCGAGCACCTCTGCGACACCACGCACTGCCAGCT
>JAYWBT010000087.1:0-41421 GCA_043781235.1 Deltaproteobacteria bacterium | reverse complement strand
CACCGCGACGTCGGTGGTGCCGCCGCCGATGTCGACGATCATGTTGCCGGAAGGCTCGGTCACCGGCAGGCCCGCGCCGATCGCCGCCGCCATCGGCTGCTCGATCAGGTGCACCTCGCGCGCGCCCGCGCTCTCGGCCGCCTCCCGCACCGCGCGGCGCTCCACCTCGGTAATGCCCGACGGGATGCCGATGACGATGTGCGGCTTCACCAGCGTGCTGCGGTTGTGCGCGGCGCGGATGAAGTAGCGCAGCATCGCGGCGGTGATCTCGAAGTCGGCGATCACGCCGTCCTTCATCGGCCGGATCGCGTGGATGCTGCCGGGCGTGCGCCCGAGCATCTCCTTGGCCTGCTTGCCGACCGCCAGCACGCGCCTGCCGCCGCGCGCGTCCTCCTGCACCGCCACCACGCTCGGCTCGTTGGAGAGGATACCGAGCCCATGGGCATAGACGAGCGTATTCGCCGTGCCGAGGTCGATGGCCAGGTCGCGGGAGAAAAATCGATGAAAACCGTTGAACATGACCGTGCAACCTCTGGGGACGCTGCGTTATGCCCGGACTACGATCGACTCAGGGCTTGCGTGCAAGCAGAAAGGCGCCGATCACCCTGCCGGTGGAGACGCGGCGGCAGAAGTCGTGCAGGTGGCGGAAGACTTCCCAGCCCAGGCCGCGGTCGTTGCGCTGCACCGCGGGCCAGCCCGCAGGTCGCCGTTGCCGGACGCTCTGGTTGTAGCCGATCACCGCGCCGCCCTGCCGCGTGAAGCGTTTCTCGAAAGGAGAGAACAGCGTCTGCACGCCGTCCAGAGCGTCTTCAGCGCGCTGCGGGGCAGCGCCTGCACCTCGCGCACGCGGGCCGCCTGGTCGAGACCACCGAGGAAGCCGGCTCATCAACTCTGCGGTCGCGCCGGGGGTGCGAAGCAATCCAGCCAAGGTCACCTGCTGCGTCATCGCCGCGACCGTCATCGTGCCACTCCTTTGAGTGCTTCACGCGCTTGCCGACCTGCCCGCCGAGCTTGAGTAGAACGGCCACGCGCAGTGCAGCCCGCGCAACAGCGCCTCGCCGAAACCTGCCAGATCAGTCGTTGAGCAGGTGCCGGACTGCCGCCCTGTGCCATGGTGCACGGCGTTCAGGCGTCGGCGGATCCTGCGCCTTGCGCTCAAATGGTAATGGAGCACCCATGGCCGAGCCGATCGACCCGCTGCCGTTCGATCAGCCGCCGCTCGACCCGCCGCCGCTCGATCAGCCGGTTCCCGCCGAGGCCAAAGACCTCCGCGGCGTGCGCGCCCAGCTTCCCGAGGACCTCGCGCCGCTTTCGCTGCGCGCGCCCTCCGTGATGGCGGGCGGAATTCCGGCCATCGTCTCCTCGATGCGCCACGCGCTCGGCGAGGCCGGCCCCATTCGCGGAACCAGGCTGCTGCTCAGCCTGAACCAGACCGACGGCTTCGACTGCCCCGGCTGTGCCTGGCCCGACCCCGACGGGCACCGCTCGCTCGCCGAGTTCTGCGAGAACGGCGCCAAGGCCATCGCGGAAGAGGGCACGACCCGGGAAGCCGGCCCGGAGTTCTTCGCGCGCTACGGCGTCAAGGAGCTGTCCGGGCGCAGCGACTACTGGCTGGGCAAGCAGGGCCGCCTGACGCACCCGATGGCGCTGTTGCCGGGCGCCAGCCATTACCAGTCGATTCGCTGGGACGAGGCTTATGCCTTGATTGGGAGTCACCTGAATGCCTTGAGCTCGCCGAACGAGGCGGTCTTCTATACCTCGGGCCGCGCCAGCAACGAGGCAGCGTTCCTCTACCAGCTCTTTGTCCGCGAATACGGGACCAATAACCTGCCCGATTGCTCCAATCTGTGCCACGAGTCGAGCGGCAGCGGGCTGGTGGAGACCATCGGCATCGGCAAGGGCACGGTCCGGCTCGACGACTTCGAGAAGGCGCAGGTGGTGGTGGTGATCGGGCAGAACCCCGGCACGAACCATCCGCGCATGCTCACGGCGCTGCAGGAGGCGAAGCGCTCGGGCGCGAAGATCGTCAGCGTCAACCCGCTGCCCGAAGCAGGCCTGATCGCCTTCAAGCACCCGCAGGAGGTGTTCAACCTGATCGGCAAGGGCACCGCGCTGGCCGACCTCTTCGTGCAGGTCCGCATCAACGGCGACGTCGCGCTCCTGCAGGGCGTGGGCAAGGCCATCCTCGAAGCGAAGGCGGTGGACGAGGCCTTCGTCAACGGCCGTACCGAGCACTTCCTCGCTTATGCAGCCGCGATTGCGCGCGTGGAATGGGAGGAGCTCGTCGCCGGCTGCGGAATTGCCGAGAAGAAGATTCGCGAATTCGCGCAGCTGCTCATCGAGCATGAGCGGATCATCTTCTGCTGGGCGATGGGCCTCACGCAGCACGAGAACGCCGTCGATAACATCCGCGAGATCGTCAATGTCCTGCTCCTGCGCGGAGCGATTGGAAAGCCGGGCGCCGGCGTCTGCCCCGTGCGCGGGCATAGCAATGTCCAGGGTGACCGCACGATGGGCATCTTCGAGAAGCCCGCCGAGGTCTTCCTCGCCGCGCTGGATCAGGCGACCGGTATCCGGGCGCCGCGAGCGCACGGCCTCGACACCGTCGAAGCCATCCACGCCATGCACGAAGGCAAGGCGCGCGTCTTCCTCGCGCTGGGCGGCAACTTCCTCTCCGCCGCGCCCGACACCGAAACCACCGCCGCCGCGCTGCGCCGCACCGAGCTCACCGTGCAGGTCTCGACCAAGCTCAACCGCGCGCACCTGGTCGCCGGAAAGACCGCGCTCATCCTGCCGTGCCTCGGCCGCACCGAGCTCGATCGGCAGGCGGGCGGTGCCCAGTTCGTCACCACCGAGAACTCGATGGGCGTGGTGCAGAGGTCGCGCGGGACGCTCTCGCCCCTCTCCGACGAGCAGCGGTCCGAGCCGTCCATCGTCGCTGGCATCGCGCAGGCCACTCTCAAGGCGCGCAGCAAGGTGCGCTGGTCCTGGCTGGCCGACGATTACGACCGCATTCGCGACCTGATCGAGCAGGTCGTGCCGGGATTCAACGATTACAACCAGCGCGTGCGCAAGCCGGGTGGCTTCTATCTGCCCAATGGCCCGCGCGAGGGGAAATTCGGCACGCTTTCGGGGAGAGCGCGCTTTACCGTCCATCCCTTGCCAAAGCAGCAGCTCTTGCCGGGGCAATTGCTGATGATGACGGTGCGCAGCCACGATCAGTTCAACACCACCATCTATGGATTGACCGATCGGTATCGCGGGATCGCCAACGAGCGGCGGGTGGTGCTGATGAACCGCGACGATATCGAAAGCCTGGGCCTGCGCGAGCAGCAGGTGGTCGACCTGGCCAGCCACTTCCGCGGCGAGACCCGCACCGTGCGCCGGTTCGTGGTGGTCGGCTACGACATCCCGCGCGGCTGCGCCTGCACCTACTTCCCCGAGACGAACGCGCTGGTGCCTTTGCGGCAGGTCGCGCACACCAGCAACACCCCGGCCTCGAAGTCCGTCGTCATCACCGTCGCGCCGTCTCAATGATGCTCGCTTATCTCTTCATCACCCAGGCGGCGCGCGCGCTGGCGCGGAACAAGCTGCGCAGCACGCTCGCCGCCGTCGGCATCATGATCGGCATCGCCGCGGTGGTGTGCGTGGTGGCCATCGGCCGCGCCGGCGCGGCGAGGTCCGAGGAGGAGTTCCACAAGCTGGGCGACAACCTGGTCTGGGTGGAGGCCGGTTCGCGCGCGCCCAGCGGCGTGCGCACCGGCAGCCACGGCACCACCTCGCTCACGCTCGCGGACGCGTGGGCCATCCTCCACGAGGTGCCGCAGATCAAGACCGTCTCGCCGCAGGTCGACGGCGGACTTCAGGTCATCTACGGCAACCGGAACTGGCGCACGCATTACCGCGGCGTGAGCCCCGATTACCTCGAAATCAAGCGTTGGGAGATCAGCCTTGGTTCGGCATTCACCGACCAGGAAGTGCGCCGCGTGGCGAGCGTGGTGGTCCTTGGCCAGACCGTCCGCGAGCAGCTCTTCGGCAGCGAGAACCCGATTGGAAAGGTCATCCGCCTGCAGACCCAGCTCTTTACCGTGATCGGCGTATTGAGCCCCAAGGGGCAGACGGCGATGGGGCAGGATCAGGACGATACCGTCCTGCTTCCCTATACGGCGGCGCAGAGCAAGATTCGCGGCAGAGGAGTGCTCTGGCTCGACGACATCTTCTGCTCAGCGGTGGCGCCGCAGGCGGTGGCGCCCGCGATCACCGAGATCACGGCCTTGATGCGCCAGCGCCACCATGTCCGCTCGCCCGAGGAGGATGATTTCAACATTCGCCGGCCCGACGAGGTGCTCAAGGCGCAGATCGAGACCAGCAATACCCTCGCGACCTTGCTCACCAGCATTGCCGGCATATCGCTGCTGGTGGGCGGTATCGGCGTCATGAACGTGATGATCGTCTCGGTGGCCGAGCGCACCCGCGAGATCGGCCTGCGCCTCGCCATCGGCGCCACCCAGCGCGCCGTCCAGGCGCAGTTCCTCGGCGAGGCGGTGCTGCTCAGCCTCTTCGGCGGCCTGCTCGGCGTGCTCCTTGGTATCGGCAGCTCGTTCGCGCTCGGCCGGGTCCTGCACTGGTCGATGTCCATCCCCGCGCAGGCGCTCCTGCTGGCACCGGCGTTCTCGATCGCGGTGGGCGTCTTCTTTGGCTTCTATCCGGCGCTGCGGGCGGCGCGGCTCGACCCGATCGCGGCGCTGCGGCACGAATAGCTCCGCCGCGTCTCCGCGTGTCCGCGGGCGATCCGGGTATTCCGCGCGCCCTCCTGTGCGCGTCCGCGCCCGTGGGATTCAGGCTGCAGCCCGCGTCGGGCATGGCGGCCGCGCAATGTCGGGCTTGCGGGACACCCGGCCTCGCCCGCTCAGCGGCGCCCCAAGAGACCCCGCGGGGTCTGGAGATCCACGCGCGTGGCGCCGCACCCCGTGGCCGCCGGCATCGACGCATGCGCCCGCGCATCGTTCCGCAGCGCTGGTCAGTCCGCCTTTCGCAGCGAAGCGAAATGTGCGGAGAGCGTTGCACGACGTACTCGCCAATTGCCAATTTGACCTTTTCATCCGGAACAAGACACGACGATGTACATCTTGTGCAGCATGGCTGATTCGAGACTGGGACTTACCGTATGAAAAAGGATCTTGCGATTGTGGACACGCGGCCGGAGAGTCGGTAGCGTTGTGGCGACCGGATGGTAGACTGGTCCAACTAGCCAGGCTTGAGTTGACATCGCACTTCAAGGACGTCGGTCAAATTGCGCTGATTGCTTCGGATGCTGGAATCGAGCCGAGTATCTTCGAGGATAATCAGAAGACCAATGCGAAGGTCTTCTGGAATGCCATCCTGGATCTCGCATTTGATCGAGGCCCCTTGGCCGTTACTAAGTTAATAGAAGAAGTTATCAATCGACTCGACATAAACACGAAACCGTCTGCGCTGTACTCCTTGTATGCGCAGGCGACGGAGTGACCTCTTCGCTGCGCTTCGCGAACAAGGTGTTGAAGCGCGTGATCGCGCCTGGATATGACGACAGGTCGAATAATGCGGCTTCCGTCAGCTCGCCGCTCCTCACTGCTGCGCGTACCGGCCAATCCGATCACTCATTCCGGTCGATGCAGATTGCCTGTTCACGCACGTGATCGCCCCGGAGCGTTACGCCGCTGGGTAGCTCTACTTCGCCGGCTTCGTGGCTTTCCTCAAGTGAGCCGAGGTCGTCCGAATGGGCCGCCGACAAGCTTGATGCGGTGAGGTTTGTGAACGAGCCGGTCGCTGACCGCGTCGGCAATCGTCTCGTCGCCGATGACGCTGTGCCAGTCCTTGGGCTCGAGTTGGCTGGTGACGACGGTGGCGGAGATTCCGTAGCGATCCTCGCGTGCACTCGGCCAAGGGCGTCGGACCGGCCATTGCGTCGCTGGCCGAGGAGATCATGCGCGAGCCGAAGGGCTGGGCACGAAAAGATGCTTGGTGCCTGGCTGCCAGCAGTGCAGTGGCGACGGCCGCCGAAGTGGTCAAACTGTATTCACCGCCAGTCCTGGTTACGGTGCGGATGCCGCCGGTCCTATGAGGACCTGATATCTCAGACGACCGATTGAATGGTCGGCGCGCCCGCGCCCGCCAGTGTGAGCTTCGGCTCGGCGGCGATGGCCTCGACGATGGCGCGGGTCATCTGATCGTCGATGGCGGAGGCGGTTGCGAGCGGAACCGGAAAGCGGATGACGATCTCGAGCCCGTCGGCGGCGAGGTGGAGCTGGCTCTGCGGCCGGGGCTCGTCCACCGGGATTGCCAGCGTCTCGGACATGTCGCGGTGCTGCCGATCGATCGTGTCGCGGTATCCGCTGTAAACGGATTCCACGGCCTTGGTCAATCGCTGCTCGGCGAGCTTGTAATCCGTTCCCGGCGCGAGCGTGAGCTTGACCTGGTGCCAGCTGAAGTTGGAGCCCGGAAGCTGCTTGAAGAAGCTCGATGTCGGCTGGAAGAGGAAAGCATTGGAGAAGACCACCACGCGGCCGGTGGGCTGCCCGCCCGCGCCCAGCTCCATCAGGTGCAGGCGCACCAGTCCGATGTCGATCACGTCGCCGGTCACGCCGGCGATCTGCACCCGGTCGCCCACGCGCACGCCATACTTGCCAATGAGAAAGAAATAGGCGGCGACGGAGAGGATCACGTTCTGCAGGGCGACCGCGAGGCCGGCGGTGATGAAGCCGGCGAAGGTCGCGATCGAGCCCACCTCGGTGACCAAGGCAAAGAGGATGAAGAGCGAGACCACGGCGGCCACGACGATGCGGCGCAAGAGCAGGAACTGGTGGCGCCGATGGAGGTCCTGCACGTAGCGGAAGGTGGCGCGCCGCCAGAAGTCCGACGCGGCGAGGATGGCCAGGATGGCGAGCACCAAGAGCCCCAGGCGCAGGAGCAGGCCGCGGACCTCGACGTCGTCCTGGTGGTCGGTCGCCTCGTGCCACTGGGCCAGGTTGGCGCGGAAGGCGTCGAGCAAAAGCTGCTGCCGGCTCAGCGGCAACAGCGCCGCGGCCACCTTCTTGTACCGCGCGGTGAGCTGCTGCAGCGTCTGTGTCCGGTCGTGCAGGGCGGTCAAGTCGGTGATCTCGCCGCCCGCGACGGCTGCGCTGCCCTGCCGCGCCGTCGCCTCCAGCTCAGCGGCGAGCGGCGCGCGCAGCTTTTCCACCGACGCACGCAGCGCGGTGGTGCTGGCGATGACGGCGCGCAGGTCGTGCAGCTTGCGCGTCAAGGTGAGCACGTCGCCGATCAGGGCGAGCATGCCGTTGGGCGGCGCCTTCGGGGCCTGTGCGGCGGCCGGTGCGGAGCTTTTCACCGCGCTTTGCACCTCCGGGATGGAGCGCTCCAGCTCGTCGATCTGCTCCGACAGCCCGCCGCCGGCAGTGGCCTCGAAGCCGATGATGATCTTGAGGGTGTCCTCTCGCGCCTCTGCCAGGTCGAGCTCGCCGTGCGCCTCGGCGAGCTGGCGCTGCACGAGCTCACGGTTCTTCGGCGCGCCCCTGAGTGCTCCGGTGAGCAGGGCCACCTGCGCCTGCGCCGCCTGCACGCGCGCGACCGCGTCATTGAGCTCCTGTGCGCGCGCGGCGCCGTTGGGCTGCGCGGGGGCCGGCGCGTTTCCGGACGAGAGCGCGGTTTGCGCGCGCGCGTATTCGAACGAGAGCTTGAGGATCTCGATGGTGTCCGGCCGCCCGTCGGCGGCGAAGACCACGTCGCCCGGCTCGGTCGCCTGCGCGAACACCGGCGTCGTCTGCCGATACCAGGCGATCGACTGATTGAGAGTATCGATCGCCGGCTGCGGCGCGGCCAGCAGGAGGGCGAAGAGAGGCAACACCGCGCTTTTGTATTATTTCAGGCTGGCGGCGTCGATGGTGAACCGGTAGCGCACGTCGCCTTTGAGCATTCGATCGTAGGCGCCGTTGATCTCCTGGATAGGGATGGTCTCGACATCGGCGGTGATACCTTTCTGAGCGCAGAAGTCGAGCATCTCCTGCGTCTCGGCGATGCCGCCGACCAGCGACCCCGCGATGCTGCGGCGCTGGGCGATGAGCGAGAACGCGGGCAAGCGCGCCGCTTCGGGCGGGACGCCGAGCAGGACCATGGTGGCGTCGAGGCGCAGGAGCCCGGCGAGCGCGGCGAGGTCGTGCGGCGCCGACACGGTGTCGATGATGAAGTCGAAGTGGCCGGCGAGCTTGTCGAGCGCGCCCTTCTCGCGGGTGGCGACGAAATGGTGGGCGCCCAGCCGCGTGGCATCGACTTTCTTCGCTGGTGAGGTGCTGAGCAGCGTTACCTCCGCGCCCAGCGCGGCTGCCAGCTTGACCGCCATGTGGCCCAGGCCACCGAGGCCCTGCACCGCGACCTGGTGTCCCTTGCCGATCTTCCAGTGCTTGAGCGGCGAGAAGGTGGTGATGCCAGCGCACAGCAGCGGCGCGATGGCCTCGAGCTTCGCCTTGGCCGCAACCTTGAGCACGAACGCCTCGGTCACCACGATGCGCGTCGAGTAGCCGCCGTAGGTGGGCGTATCGCCCTCGAGCGTGTTGTAGGTGGCGACCACGTCGGAGCAGTACTGCTCGAGGCCGCGCTTGCAGGCGTCGCACTTGCCGCAGGAGTCGACAAAGCAGCCGACGCCGACGGTGTCGCCTTCCTTGAACTTCTTCACCGCGGCGCCGACGCGCGCGACGCGGCCGACGATCTCGTGGCCCGGAACCAGCGGATAGGTCGAGCCGGCCCACTCGTTGCGCACCTGGTGCAGGTCCGAATGGCAGACGCCGCAGAAGAGGATGTCGATGAGCACGTCGCGCTCGCCGGGCTCGCGCCGCTTGAACGCGAACGGGCGGAGCGGAGACTTGGAGTCGAACGCCGCGAAGCCTTTGGTCTCGATCATGGCGCGCCTTCTAACGCCTGCGCGCGCCGCGCGCGAGGCTGATTCGAGGATACGGGCAGGCGATGGTACGGCTGGGCGGAAGCAGCGCCGGGACCAGCGCGTCGACAATCACGCCGGCGCCGGCGCCAGCGCCTTCTCCTTCCCCGTCTCCCCTGCGCGGTCGAGCGACCACTTGAACAAGAGCGGTCCGGTCAGCTCGTCGAGCGCGGCCACCGCGACCGCGATGGCGGTCAGCCCGGCGAGCTGCGGGAAGCGGTCGCCCACCGCCGTCGAGAGGGTGATGGTCGTCCCCGCCTGCGACAGCATGGAGAGCCCGGCGTAGCGCCGCACCGCGGGCTCATCTCGAGCCACCGCCGCTCCGGCGCGCGAGCCAATCACGGTCGCGATCGCGCGCACCGCCCAGAGCGTGACCGCGATGGGCCACACCCGCCCGACCAGGCCCAGATCCACGTGCGCGCCGGCGAGCGCGAAGAAGACCACGAAGACGATCTGCCCGCCGGCGCCGACCAGATCGAGCAGCTCCTCTCCCTGGCCGGTCAAATTGGACACGACGAAGCCCGCAGTGAGGAAGAGCAATAAAGGCTCGAAGTGGAAATAGCCGGCGAGCTGCGTGCCGGCGTAGGCGACGACGAGAAGGAAGAGCAGGAGCTGCCGTTTGACCAGCTTGAGCCAGAGCGCGATCACCAGGCCGACGGTGGTGCCGCAGGCGAGCGATCCGGTCAGCGTGATGCCAAGCTCTTCCAGCGCGCCGAAGCCCGCGCCGCCGCCGGGCTCGAGCGCAGCGGCGGCGACCAGCCGCGCGATGGAGAAGGCGATCAGCACCACCAGGTCCATCGTGATCACGACCGAGAGGACGTGGCGCGTGAGCGGGCCCGAGGGGCGCAGCTGGCTGATGACGCCGAGCGTGGACGAGGGCGAGCGCGACATCGCGATCACCGCCCAGAGCAGCGCGGCGGCCGCGGCGCCCTCGAGCGGCAGCGCCTGCAGGAAGGGCAGGAATCTCCGCATCGCCAGCAGCGCGGCGAAGGTCATCGGCAAGACGATAATCAAATGCGCCCCGATGGCGCAGCCGAGCGAGCGCGCGCCGCGGCGGAGCAAATCAAACGAAAGCTCGGCGCCGGCGGTCAGCGCGATCAGCGCCAGCGCGACCGAGTTGGTGGGCCGCAGGCCCTGGATGGTGTCCTCGGAGACGAGCCCGAGCGTGTGCGGTCCGAGCAGGAGGCCCGCGACGATGAAGCCGGTGAGGTGCGGCAGCCCGAAGCTCTCGGCGAGGTGCGCGGCGATGTAGCCGCCGAAGATGAGGATGCCGAGGCCGAGCAGGGTGGACGAGGCCACGTCGCGCGCGGGCGCGGCGAAGCGCACCACGGCGAGCAGCGCCACCAGCACCGCCAGGAGCCCGAGCCCGCGAACCAGCTCGAAGAGGGCGCCTCGGCGCAGGATCACGGCGGCGCTCCGGCGGCAGCGCCCGCGACTGCAGGCGTGGCCAGCTCGCCGCGGCGCTTCAGCAGCGACCAGAGCGCCTTGGGGCCGACCAGATCGCCGAGGATCACCATCGCCACCGCGCCCGCGAGAAGGGGCTCTCCGATGGAAGGCTGCAGCACCAGCGCGGCGCTGAAGGCCGCGGCGAAGACGATGCCGCCGCCGCCGAGCATCCCGAGGCCCAGCGCTGGCACGCGCGTGCCCTGCGGCGCGAGCAGCGGGGACACGGCCGCGCCCGCCACCGCCTTGGCGCCGAAGCGCAGCAGCGCAAACCCGGCCGCGCCCAGGAGCATCCAGCCGCCGCCGCGCAGGGAGGCGCCCGCGAGGAGGAGCAAGAGCTGGATCACCGGCCGCTGCGTGCTGCGCGTCACCTCCTCGAGCTGATCGGCGTGCCGCGTGGTGCGCGCGACCACCGCGCCGCAGAGGCAGGTGGCGGCGAGCGGCAGCACCGTGAGCTCCTGCGCCAGCCCGGTCCCCAGCGCCGAGGCGCCGAAGAGCGCGAGCCACGCGAGCTGCGGCACGAAGCGGCGCCGCCCGACGATGAGCACCACCAGCGCAGCGAGACCGAGACCGAGACCCGCGGTGGCGGCGAGGCGCTGCCAGGCTTCGGTGAGGTTGGTGCGATGCGGCGGGACCAGCGCGAAGATGGCGGCGAGGGCGAGCAGCGGCGGGAGATCGTCCAGCGTGACCAGCGTGCGCAGCGCGGTGGTGAGCGGCCCGCGGGCTCCGCGCTGCGCCCGCGCCCAGTCCATGGTGCTGCGGGTGGTGGCGCCGCCCGCGGCGGCCAGCGCCCAGGCGGCGATCGGCGGCAGCGGCACGCCGCCCAGGCGGATGGCTGCTTCCAGGAGACCGCGCAGCACCAGCATGGCGATGATGGGCTCGAGCTGGCTCGCGAGGAGGTGCCGGCCCGGTGCCTTCGCGATCGCGTTGGGGCGCAGCCGCAGCCCGAGGCCGAGCCCGACCCAGCTCGCGCCCAGCGCGATGGGCAGGCGCGCGTGATCGATCAGGTCCTGCGAGAGCAGATCGATGCCGTACGGGCCGAGCGCCAGGCCCGCCAGCGCGAACTCGGAGCCGGTCACCCAGCCATAGCCGCGCCGGCCGCCCTGCTCGAGCAGGAGCGTCGCGGCGCCCGCCACCGCGGCGAGCAGCACCAGCGGCAGAAGCGCGGTCATGCGTCGATCGCCACCGGGTCCCCGGCGGCGCGCGTGGTGGCTTCGATCAGCGCGAGCAACAGCTCGTTGCGCAGCGACTCGGCCGCGCCCGGAAGCCCCACGCTGAAGCGGGTCTGCGTCGCGGTGAGCTCGAGCAGCTTCACCACCGGCGTGGTCTCGAGCCCGTGCTGCTCGGCCACCCACCGCGCCGCCGCCTGCAACTGCCGGAGCGCTTCGGCGGGGGCGAGCGTCGAGCGATCGACCGGGACCTCCACCGTCAGCGCGCGGTGAGCCGGCAGGTGCACGACCGGGGTGAAGAGCAGCGTCAAATGCGGCACGCGGACGTCGCCGCCGTTCTCGGGCACCACGCGCAGGTGGGTGAAGTCCACCGAGACCACCTCGCCGGTGATCTCGCGGCCGAAGGGAAGCCGCAGCCGCAGCCACTCGCCGGCGCGGTACTCGTGGCCGAGCTGCGCCCAGGCGCCGAGCACCACGGTGGCGGCGAGCGGCACGAAGGCGAGCGTTGCTGCCCCGGCGGCGACCAGCCCGATCGCCGCGAGCAGGCCGCCGTTGCCGCCGATCACCAGCGGCAGGAGCAGGAACCCGCCGAGCAGCAGCGCCGCGCGCGCGAGCAGCCGCAGCACGCGAACGCGATCGGGCGCCACGCCGCCTTCGGCCGCCGGCGTCGCGGCCGCGCGCACGAAGGCTTGCGTGATCGCCTGCCACGCCCCGCGCAGCACCAGCAGCAAGAGCAGCAGCAACATCAAATTTGGCAGCGCGCCGCCGAGCCGGTGAAGAAAGGCGATGAAGGGCTCGGTGACGCCGACGGCGAGGCGGTCGCGCCAGGGTTTGGTGTTCTCGAAGAGCGACAGCGTCGCGAGCAGGAAGATCAGCGCCGCTGCGATCCAGGCGAAGAGCCGCAGGGCCGCGAGCGCCACCAGCGCGACGCTGCGCCACGGGCCGCGTGCGAGCCGGCGCAAATCGTCCGACAGGTCGGCGTGGTCCTTCTCGCGCGTGAGCCGCTGCTCGACCGAGCCGAGCGCTTTGAGCAGGAGCCGCAGCAGCAAGAAGCCCAGCACCGCGAAGAAGACCACCAGGCTCGCGCGCAGGACGCCGTGCTGCAGACGCGCCCGCTGCCGCTCCGTGCCAAGGAAGTTCTCCAGCGACGCCTGCACGCGCGGCGCGAACTCGGCCAGGCCCGCGGGGCCTGCATCGGCGGCGACGAGCCGGAAGAGGACCCGGTCGCCGATCCGCACCCGCGCCGAGTCCCGGTGCAGCTCGATCAGCACGTCGCCGGGGACCTCGCCGTCGATGACGGCGGCGAGGTTCTCGCTCGCCTCGGCTGCCCGCTGCGCCGGCGTGCGCGCCCCGTCGGGGGCGGCGAAGGTCAGCGCGACATGGTCGTGGACGCGCACCTGCGCGGGCGTCTGCGCGGCGGGAGCGACGGGCGCTTGCGCGCTGGCAGCATGGGACACCACCAGTGCCAGCAAGCCGGCGCGGCAAGCGAACGAGCGAGCGGTGGTGGCCCCCTGCACGCCATCAAGCTAGCGACGGTGAGCCCATTCAGCGAGCCGGACTGTCTCTTACTCGACGACGTAACGGCTGATGCCGAGGTGGTACTCGGTGTTGTCCACCAGCTTCACGATGGTGCGCGGCAACGAGGCCTCAGGGTCCGCCAGATCGACCTCCACCGGTGGCACCAGCGGGGCAGAGGCGGCGTCGCAGATGACGCGCACCACCGGCCGCTCCGCCTGCGCCTTGTCGGCCGCGGGCCGCAGCACCACCGCGAGCTCGCCGGTGTCGAGCAGGACCAGCGTGCCGATGGGGATGATGCCGATGCAGGTGACGAAGTACTTGAGCAGCGAAGGCTCGAAGAAGGTGCCTGCCTTTCCCAGCATGTAGCGCAGCACCGCGGGCGGCGCGAGCGGCTCGCGCCGGTAGACGCGCGCCGAGGTCATCGCGTCGTAGCAGTCGGCGATGGAGATGATCTGGCTCGCGAGCGTCTGCGGCCACGGCTTCGAAAGCTTCGGATAGCCCGAGAGATCGAAGTTGAGGTGGTGCTCGAACGCCGCCGCCGCCATGCGCACCGGCACGCTGTCCAGCCCGCGCGTCTCGAGCAGCTTGAGCACCCCTTCGCTGGGATGGGTGCGGATGACCGCCCACTCCTCCGCGGTGAACTCCCCCGGCTTGTTCAGCACCTCGAGCGGCACGGCGCACTTGCCGAGATCATGGAAGAGCGCGCCCAGCCCCAGCTCGGCGAGGTCGTTGCGGGCGTAGCCGGCGCGGTTGCCCAGCGCCATCGACAGCAGCGCGACGTTGACCGAGTGGTTCTGCGTGTACTCGTCGTGCGTGCGCAGCGTGGTCAGGCTGAGCACCGTCGCCGGATCTTTCAGCAGCAGGTCGATGATGTTCTGGATGGCCCGCTTGGCCTGGCGGAAGTGGATGGTGCCGCCCGCGCGCGCGTGCTGGTCGAGCGCGCCCAGCGCGGACCCAGCGCGCGCGTAGGCATTGCGCGCGTTCTCCTTCAGCTCCGCGCCGCCGCCCTGGCCCGGCTGCGGTCTGCTCTGCGGCGCAACGGCGTCCTTGCGCAGGAATCGCGGCGCCTCCAGCTCGACGGTTCCGACGCGCGCCTGCACCAGCCGCGCCCGCAGCGACTCGAGCGCGCCTTCGCCCGGCACAGTGGCGACGAAGGCCTCGGCGAAGCGCCGCAGCTCCTGGTCCGTCTCGCTCGCGCGCAGGACCAGGCCCCCGATGCCCAGCGCCGCGAGCGCGTCCATGAAGCCCGCGACGATGGCCATCTGCTGCGTGGTGGTCTTGAGGTGCCGATCGCCGAGGAAGACGAAGCCCTCGTGGACTCGCAGCGTCACCGGCTGGTCGTAGCCGAGCGTGCGCACCAGCGAGCGGATGGCGCTGAGCGGCCGGTCGAGCGCGGTGTTGCCGCCGCCGTGGGAACGCACGTTGCGCAGCAGCACCGTGAGCTGCGTGACCAGCTGCATCCCGAGCAGGTGCAGCTGCTGATCGACGATGTCGCCGGCCTCGGAACCCTGCGCGACCTTGCCGGTCAGAGAGCGGTCGTGGAGCAGCAGCGGCTCCGCGGGGCCCGGCTGCGGCGGCTTGAGCTCGGAGGCCATCGTCTCTCAGCTCCCGTTCGCCGCGAGCGCCGCCGCGCACGCCTTGCGAACGGCGGGGTTGCCGTCCTGCTCGCCGGCCGCCAGCGCCTCGCGCGCGCGCGGCGTGTCCAGGAGGGCGAGCGCCTTGACCGCAAACAGCGCGGTCTCCTCGTGATTCGGGCGCTGTTTCCGGCCGCGCTCGAGCAGGATCGATTGCCACCACGGCACCGCTTCGTCGCCCGCGGTGGCGCGCAGCGCCTGGAAGAGGGCCCGCTTCTCGTCGCGACCCAGCTCCGAGACCGCGTCGAGATCGACGTGCGGCCGGAAGCTGCGCCACGGCGCGGTGTAGCGGCCGCTCGAGAGCAGGTGCAGAACCTCCGCGCGCAGCTCCGGCAGCGGGTCGGAAGCGAAGACAACCAGGGCCGCGCCGTCGCCGCGAGACCGCAGCGCAGCGATGCCCGCGACCGCGTCGCGCCGCACCTCCGCTTCCTCATTGCTCGCGAGCATGGCGAGCGCGTCCGCGCCTTTGGACTGGTTCCACCCGACGATGATGGCGATCAGGTCGCGCAGGTACTGCGGCCGCGGGTCGGCGAGGCCCTTGAGCACCGGCTCTGGATCGTCGGCCGCGAGCAGCGCGATGGCGCTGCGCAGGACCGCGCGGTGCTCCGGCGCGGCGAGCTTCGCGAGCACGCCGCAGACTGCGCCCACCGCGGCCGGCCTCAGCCGCGACAGCACCTCGGCAAGTCCCGCGGGCGGACGCTCGGGATGCGCGTTGAGCCCCGTCTCGATCAGGGAGAGCCGCTCGGGGACGTTGAGCGACTCCATCACGCGCGAGGCGAGCATGCGCTGCGTGATCTCGAAGCCCGGGTTCTTGTCGGCGGCGTGCTCGAGCATGGTGAGCACGCCGAGCAGCGCGGCCCAGTCGCCCGCCGCGAGCAGCGCGTCGAGGATGCCGGGCACCACGGCGAGCGCGCGGTTGAGCAGCTCGGGCGAAGACTCCGAGGCGAGGATGGCCTCGAGCATCCGGAGCACGTAGGTCTTGCTGTCCGTCGCGCGCTCCTCGGCCAGCGCGCGCTCGAGCGCCGCGCGCTCCTCGTCGCTCACCTCGAAGCCGACATGGCCGGTGCCCAGCCGGTCGCGCGGGCTGGCCGCCGCCGCCGCCTGCTCGCGCTCGATGATGCTCTTGAACGAGCCGGGGGGCGGTGCGAAGAAGCCGTGCTCCTGTGGCACCAGCTCCTCGGTCCAGGGCGCCTTGAGCAGATCCTCGGCGGTGACGAAGGAGACCGTGGCGAGGTTCTTCGACCAGAGGCGCGTCACCACGTCGTCGTCGGCTTCGGCATCGCCCACCGCCCAGAGCGCGTCGAGGAAGGCGTGCAGGTCGTGGGGCGAGAGGCCCTGCTCGAAGCGCAACTCGCGCACGCCGTCGCCGTACAAGCGGAAGGCGAAGCTCTCGCCCAGGCTGTCCTCGCTCAGGTAGACGACCTCGTCGTAGAGCCGCAACTCGGCGCGCTCGACCACGACGCCGAGCACGGGCCAGATCTCGAGGTGCGCCGAGATGCCGGCTTCGAGCTGCTCGAAGCAGCGCTGGGTCACCGCGTTGTGCAGGCCGTAGGTGCGCGTGGCGCGGCCCGCCTTGTCCAACTCGCGGAAGACCAGCCGGGCCGAGGCGGCCTGGGCTGCGCGGTCGTCTGCGGGCTCGGGGACGCTCATCGCGGCGGGCAGTCTAGCGAATCGCCGCGTGGTGCGCTCAGGCGCAGGTGCGGAAGCCGGCGAGGACGTCGCGGCGGTCGGGCGGATAGAAGTTGCGCCAGGTGTTGCGGAGGAGCCGCGCGCGCGTCGCCCAGCAGCCGCCCCGGAGCACCTTGTGCGGGCTCGAGAACCACGGCGCCGAGTATTCTTTATACGGATCGATGACGAACCCCGGGTATGCCCGAAAGTCGCTCGCGGTCCACTCCCAGACGTTGCCGATCAGCTGGCGGCAGCCGTACGCGCTGTCGCCCGCCGCGTGCGCAGAGACGTCCACCGTCCAGCCCGCTTCAGCGTCGAGGTTCGCGTGGCGCGCGTCGGGCGGCGCGTCGCCCCAGGGGAAGCGGCGCTTCGAAGGCGTGGCCGCGGCGAGCTCCCACTCGGCCTCGGTGGGCAGCCGGCGCCCGGCCCACCGGCAGTACGCGTCGGCCTCATACCAGCAGACGTGGATGGCGGGGCGGTGCGGCAAGAGCGGAGCCTCGGTGCGGAACTGGCGCTCGGTCCACCGGCCGCCGTCGCGCCGGCTCCAGTACACCGGATGCTCCGCCTTTTCGACCGCTCGCCAGCGCCAGCCTTCGCGGCTCCACCAGCGCTCGGCGCGGTAGCCGCCCTCCTCGACGAACTCGAGAAACTGCTCGTTGGTCACCGGCGCCCGCGCGATGCGAAAGGCCGCGACCGCAACCGGGTGCGCCCATTTCTCATTGTCGAAGACGAACCGCGCCTCCGGCGGGGCGCCGAGCAGGAAGCGGCAGCCCGGAACCTCGACGTCGCCCGGCAGCGGGCCGCCTCCGGAAACAATCGGCGTGACCGGCGAACGCGCCTCGTCCGCGCCCGCGAGCTCCGCGCCTCCTGCAGCGGGGGCATCCTCGAGAGCGGGCGCGGGATAAGCGAGCGTCTGGCGGGTGTAGAGCAGCGCCTCGCCGTGCATGTCCTCATGGTTGAGCGCGAGCTCATGGAAATACCCGGGCTCGCCCGCGAGCGCCCGCTCGAGCACGGTGGCGAGGTAGCTCAGCACCTCCGCGCGCGGCAAGAGCGGCAGGTCCCAGCGCGTGTCGTGAGCGACTTTGGCCGAGTCATAGAGCGCGTCGCCCTGCGCGACCAGCGGCGGAGCGCCCCGGGCGTGACGCAACGTCCAATACTCCTGGAACCAGCCGAGGTGGCCCATCTCCCACAGGATCGGGTTGACGATGGCGAGCCGCGGGCCCAGCCACTGCGCGTCGTCGAGATCGTCCACCAGTGCAAGCGAGCGCGCGCGGGCGTCGGCGAGCGCCGCGGGCAGTGGCGAGGCGAGCCCCGCGGCCGACGGCGAGGCGGGTGCAGCAGGTGGCGAGGTCATCACCGAAGAGCATAGTCTGCGGCCGGATGCGAGTCGCGCTCGTCTGTCCCGCGCCCGCCGGGTCGCGGCTGGGAAACCGGATCACCGCGCTCCGCTGGGCTGCGATGCTGCGCGCGCTGGGGCATCGGGCGGCCATCGTCGCGCCCGGCGAAGCGCCTCCGTGCGATCTGCTGATCGCGCTCCACGCCCGCCGCTCGGCCGGGTCGGTCAGGCGATCCAGCGAGGAGGCGCCCGGCCGGCCCATCGTGGTCGCGCTGACCGGCACCGACCTCTATCGCGACATTCACACCGATGCGGAGGCGCAGCGCTCGCTCGAGCTCGCCGCGCGGCTGATCGTGCTGCACGCCGGTGCGCCCGCCGAGCTGCCGGCGCGCCTGCGCGGGAAAACCAGGCTGGTGCCGCAGTCGGCGCCGCTGCCCGCTCGCAAGGCGCGGCCCCGCAGCGGGACGTTCGAGGTCGCGGTGGTGGCGCACCTCCGCACCGAGAAGGATCCGCTGCGCACGGCGCTGGCGGCGCGCCTCGCGCCCGCAGAGTCGCGGCTGATCGTGGTCCACGCCGGACGCGCGCTGACTCCCGCGATGCGCGCAGCCGCGCTCGCCGAAGAGTCCGCGAACCCGCGCTACCGCTGGCTGGGCGAGGTGCCGCGGTGGCAGGCGCGCGCGCTCATCGGCCGCGCGCGGGTGCTCTCGGTCACCTCCGAGATGGAGGGCGGGGCGAACGTCGTCTCGGAAGCCGTCGCGGCGGGGACGCCGGTGATCGCTTCGCGCATCCCCAGCATGGAGGCGATCCTGGGCCGCTCGTATCCCGGGCTCTTCCCTCTCGGCGACGAGCGGGCGCTGGCGGCGCTCCTGCTGCGGGCCGAGCGCGACCGCGCTTTTTTGGAGGGCCTGCGCCGCCGCTGCCTCGCCCTGCGGAAGCTCCTCTCCCCGGCGCGCGAGAAGGAGGCGCTCCGGAGCCTGCTCGCAGAGCTCGCGCCGCGGTTGACTTCCGCGAGTCAGCGCTCCTACGGTCGGGCGAAATTTCGCAGCACGCCCGGTGCGCCGTGAATTCCGAAGCCGGCAAGAGCGACAGCGAGAAGGCCGGCCGCGTGCGCGTATTCATCGCGCGTGGCTTCGGGCACTTCGAGGAAACGTAGTGCGTGCCGCGGCAGCGCGGTTACTTACTTTGCGCCCAGACAACCTGACGAGGTCAGACGATGGCGACAAAGAAGGACGCAACGACCAGAAAGGCGCCTGCCGCACCGGGCGCGACGCAAGCCGGCACCGCAGCGGGGCGCGCCGGGCAGCAGCAGGCACAGCGCGAGCCGCAGCAGAAGGCGCGCGAGCCGCAGCGTGCCGCGCAGAAGGAACCTGTGCTTGAGAATAAGGGCAGTTCCCGCGGGGCGACCTCGCGGAAGTCCCCGGACGAGATCGCGCTGCGCGCCTACCAGCGGTGGCAGCAGCGCGGCGCCCCGCACGGGGGCGACCAGGAAGACTGGCTCGAAGCCGAGCGCGAGCTCGACGGCGCCTCGCGCCACTGACGGCGGCTCGCGTCACCAAGGACTTCCACGATCGAAGGGGCTGTGCTGCCAATCGCAGAGGCGCGTCTTATACGCCTTGCAGGCAGAAGCACGCCGCGCGGATCTGCACGTCGGCGTGCTCCCACGCCTGGGCGAAGCGCTGCTCGGAGGTCGCCGCCTCGCGCGTCTTGCCCTGCAGCCGCAGAACGCGCGCCAGCCCGTACAGAGACCAGCCGTTCCCAGGCACGCGACGCAGGTCCTCGCGGAACACCGCCTCGGCTTCCCGATAGCGGCGGCTCCGGGTGAGCGCGGCGCCGAGCGCGTGCCGCACCGGCTGGACCCAGGCGGGCGGTTCGTCGTAGCGCAAGGAATCCTCGGCGGCGACCGCCCGGCGCAGCTCCTCGATGCCTTTGCGTTCGTGGCCCTCGCTGAAGAGCAGCTCGCCTGCGAGCAGGTGGCCGGCGATGGCGAGCACGTTCGAGACGGGGTTCTGCCCCATCGCGAACGACGGAGGGACCAGGGCGCGCGCCGCCTCGAAGCCGCTCTGCTCGTCCCGCGCGTGCAAAAGATCACCCCTCGCGGAGAAGGCGATCCCGCGCGCCGCGTGGCGCAGCGTGCGCGAGGCCGGCAGGTCGTCGCCGAGATCGGGCTCGGCGAGGATCTCGTCCCAGCGCCCGAAGCGCAGCAGCACCTCCAGCGGCAGCGCGGTATAGCCGTCGATGACCGGCGTCGCCGACTTGCGAAAATCCGCTGGAATGCCTTTCACCATCTCGCGGGCCGCCGCGAGCGCCTCGGCGCTGCGGCCCGACATCAGCGCCGCATAGGCGAGCATTTGATGATTGTGAATCATATACAGCGCATAGAAGCCCTGCTGCGGCACGAGCCCCGTATAGCGCCGATCAGCCTCGATGGCGCGGCGGTTGGCTTCGACCGCCTTGTCCCATTGCCCGGTGCGCACGTCGATATGAGAAGGCATATGCACCATATGGCCGAGACCGGGCTGCAGATCGCGCAGCAGGTCGGCGGCGCGGGCCCCGCGCGCGGGATCGGACGAGCCTTCGACCGCGTGCACGTAGAGGTGATTGGCGAGCGGGTTCCGCGGGTCGAGCGCGAGCGCCGTCTCGGTCGTGGCGACGATCTCGTTCGTCCACGCTTTGGGCCGGCCGTCCTGCTCGTAGAGGTCCCACGGGTGCAGGTCCATCAGCGCTTCGGCCGTGAGCGCGGCGACGTCGGCGTCGGCGGGAAACGCCTTGCGCACGGAGCGCATCACCTCGGCATAGGCGACGTCGAGCGGCCCGCGATCGGCCGGCTGCGGGAAGGTGTAGCGGGTATCGAGCGCGGCGATCAGCGCCTGCTCGACGGGGCTCGCCGCCTCCGCGACCGCGCGCGCCTTTTGCACCGCGTCCACCGCGGCTGCGGCGCGGTCAGCGGAGACGGCGGGGTTGTTGATGTGCGGACCGCTCGCGTAGGCGATGCCCCAGAAGCACATCGCGCAGCCGGGCGAGACCGCGGCGGCCCGCGCGAAGGCCTTGAGCGCCTCGTCGTGATTGAAGCCGAAGACGAGGTCGAGCCCCTGATCGAACCAGCGCTGCGCCTCGGGCGAGGCGTGCGTGACCGGGCGCGCATGAGAGCCCAGGCCGTCGAGCGCGATGGGGTCCGGCACCGCGGCCTCCAGCGCAGCGCGCGTCTCCGAGACGCCGGGCGGAGGATGCGACGCCGCGGGGACAGCCGGCTCTGGCGCCGAAATCGTGCCGCTCGCAGGCGCCGGCTGCCCGAGCCGCGACGGCTCGCCCGCGGGCACCGGCGGGGGGGCTCGTGCAGTCGCGCAGCCGGCGAGCCAGAGCACGATCAGCGCGGCGGGGCCCAGGCTCCGCGCAGAATTCGTCGGCCGCCCGTCCTCTCGACAGCACTCGGTGATCGCTCTCATTTCAGCGGATCCTCGCTCTCCGACCAGGACGGCAGCACGCGATCGTGCTCGCCCAGGCAGCGCAGCGTGACGGCGATGTGATCGGTGCCGGTGTCCATGACCTCGGCGAAGCGCGACACGACGGCGGCCGCGAAGCGCTCCTTCTCCTCGGCGGCAGGGCTGAAGTTGAGGTCGAATTGCAAATGGGGCATGCCGGATACCATTGCAACATCTCGAGGGAGCGCGCCAGACCCGGCAGCGGGCAGAGTCCCACGGCTGGTTTCCGCTCAGCCTCGTGCACCGGAGCCGGAACGCGCGCGGAGCCGCGCCCGCTGTTAGAAGGTTCGCCCATGGCGCTGCGCATCGAGGACTACGCCGTCGTGGCCGATCTGCAGAGCATCGCACTGGTCGGGAACGACGGCTCCATCGACTGGCTCTGCCTGCCGCGCTTCGACTCCGACGCCTGCTTCGCTGCGCTGCTGGGCACCCGCGACAACGGCCGCTGGCAGATCGCGCCGGCGGGTGGCTCCCAGACGGCCGTGCGGCGCTCGTACCGCGAGGGCACGCTCGTGCTCGAGACCGACTTCGAGACCGGCGACGGCGCCGTCACGCTGATCGACTTCATGCCCGTCTCGGGCCGCGGCACCGATCTGGTGCGCATCGTCGAAGGCAAGCGGGGCCGCGTCGAGCTGAAGATGGAGCTCGTCATCCGCTTCGGCTACGGCGTCGCCGTGCCGTGGGTACGCGCCGTCGAAGGCGGCATCCTCGCCGTCGCCGGTCCCGACTCGCTGCGGCTGTGGACGCCGATCGAGACGCGCGGCGAGAACCTCTCCACCGTCGCGAGCTTCACCGTGGGTGAAGGCGAACGCGTGCCGTTCGTGCTCAGCTGGAGCCCGTCGAATACCCCCGTCTCCGGGAACCTCGACCCCGAGCGGGCGCTGGCCGAGACCGAGGCGACCTGGCGAGGCTGGTCCGATCGCTGCTCGGTGCAGGGCCCGTACCGCGCGCTGGTGCAGCGCTCGCTCATCACCCTCAAGGCGCTCACCTACGGCCCCACCGGCGCCATCGTCGCGGCCGCCACCACCTCCCTGCCCGAGAAGATCGGCGGCGTGCGCAACTGGGACTACCGCATCTGCTGGCTGCGCGACGCGACCTTCACGCTCTATTCATTGATGAGCGCCGGCTACTCCGAGGAAGCGAACGACTGGCGCGCGTGGCTCCTGCGCGCGGTCGCGGGCGATCCCTCGCAGCTGCAGATCCTCTACGGCATCGCGGGCGAGCGGCGCCTGCCCGAGCTTACGCTCGACTGGCTCGCGGGCTACGAGGGCTCGAAGCCCGTGCGCATCGGCAACGCGGCGGCGGAGCAGCTGCAGCTCGACATCTATGGCGAGGTGATGGACGCGCTGCACATCTCGCGGCGCCTCGGGCTCGCGGACGGCGGAAGCTGGGCGCTCGAGCGCGCGATGGTGACCTACCTGGAAACAATCTGGGAAGGCCCCGACGAGGGCATCTGGGAGGTCCGCGGCGAGCGGCAGCAGTTCACGCACTCGAAGGTGATGGCGTGGGTCGCGTTCGATCGCGCGGTGAAGGGCATTGAGCAGTTCGGGCTCGAGGGTCCGCTCGAGCGCTGGCGCGCGGTGCGCGACCGCATCCACGCCTCCGTCTGCGAGCACGGTTACGACCCGAAGCAGCAGAGCTTCGTGCAGTCGTACGGCTCGACCGAGCTCGACGCTTCGCTCCTGCGCCTGTCGCTGGTCGGCTTCCTGCCACCCGAAGATCCGCGCATCCGCGGGACGGTGGCGGCCGTCGAGCGCGAGCTCTTCCGTGACGGCTTCGTCGCCCGTTATTCTACCCACTCGGGCGTGGACGGCCTCCCGCCCGGCGAGGGGAAGTTCCTCGCCTGCTCCTTCTGGCTGGTGGACAACTACGTGCTGCAGGGCCGCGCCGCCGAGGCAACCGCGCTCTTCGAGCGGCTCGCGGGGCTGGCCAACGACGTCGGGCTGCTGGCCGAGGAGTACGATCCGGCGGCGCGCCGGCAGGTCGGCAATTTCCCGCAGGCGTTCTCGCATGTGTCGCTGGTCAACTCGGCGCTCAACCTCACCGCGGCGCAGAGCCCCACAGGGCAGGATGGGGCCGCGCAGCAGTGCCCCGCGCAGCACCGCCGCGAGCAATAGAGGGTCATGAATTCTTACGGCGAGCTGGTTGCGCGCTTCAGTTACCTGCTGCTGTTCGGCTACGTGCTGCTGCAGCAGCTCGGCCTGCCGCTCCCCGCCTCGCCGGTGCTGCTGGCCGCCGGCGCGCTGGCGCGGGCGGGCCAGGGCACGCTCGCGGCCTCCATCGCCGTAACGCTTGGTGCCGCGAGCGCGGCGCACCTGGTCTGGTTCCAGGCGGGAAGGCTGCGCGGCGCCTCGGTGCTGTCGCTGTTGTGCCGCATTTCGCTCGAGCCCGGCACCTGCGTCCGCAAGACCGAAAATCTCTTCACCCGCTGGGGCGCGAAGCTGCTGGTGGGCGCGCCGTTCATCCCCGGGCTCGGCCTGGTGGCGCCGCCGCTCGCGGGCCTCTCCGGCATGCGCCTCTGGCGTTTCCTGCTCATCGATGGCTTGGGCTCTTTGCTCTGGGCGACCTGCATCGTCGGCGCCGGATATGCCCTGGGCCCGCAGCTCGGCCTGGCGCTGGTGCTGCTTCGGGACATCGGCGGGTCGGTGCTGTCGGGCGCGCTGCTGCTGCTCGCCGGCTATCTCGCGTGGAAGCTCATCGACCGGCAGCGCGCGCTGCGCCAGCTTCGGATCGCGCGCATCACGCCGCACGAGCTCAAGGCGCAGATGGAAAAGGGCGAGCCGCTCTTCATCGTCGACATGCGCCACGCGCTGGAGCTGGAGGCCGAACCGCTGACGCTGCCCGGCGCGCTGCACCTCGCGCTCGAGGAGTTGGAGGATCGCCACACCGAGATCCCGCGCGACCGCGATATCGCGCTCTTCTGTAGCTGACCCAATGAAGCCTCGAGCGCCCGTGCGGCGCTCTCGCTCAAGCGGCGCGGCATCGTGCGGGTCCGTCCGCTCGAGGGCGGCTTCGAGGAGTGGAAGCGGCTCGGCTTCCCGCTCAGCCCGCCGGGCAGCGCGCGTTGAAGCGCGGTGCCGCGCGGGATACACAGCGCAACCGGCTGGAGTATTCGCGCGGCTTCTCCTCGATCTACGGCGAATGGGAGACGACCGCCGAGGCGAAGGAGTCCGCGCGCACCTTCTCCGAGTCGCTGCGTTTTCCCGCGCCGGCCGCGCCGGTGCAGGTGCTGCTCAAGAAGCGCGAGCCGCGCACCAATGCCTTTCGCGAGGTCTGGTCTTTGCTGGTGGACCCGAAGGGGATGTTCGTGGACGACGCCGCACCGCCGCCCGCGGGACCGCTGATTGCGCTGCAGAAGAAGGGCGACCCGGCGACGCACGTGGACCTGCTCATCCTGGGCGACGGGTATACCGCCCAGCAGCGCGGCAAGTTCGAGAGCGACGCGCGCCGCCTGGTCAATGCCCAGACCTATGGCGGCGGCGGCATCTTCAACCTCTACAGCACCAATATGAAAACGGCATCCAGGCGCGGCGGCGCCAGATCCGCGCCGATCGCCGCCCGGAGGCGGAGATGGACGCGCTTTTCAATGAAGAGAAAGCCGACACGCGCTGAGAGGCTTTTGACGGCGCTCCGCGAACGGCGCGGCGCCCACCTTGAGCGCTCGCATGCACGGCCCGCCAGCCCTCGCCCGCCCCGAGAGGGAGCGAGTCTTTAAACCGTGGCCTCCAATCACCAGCCTTCGGTCCTGAGAGGATGATGGCTCCCGACGTTTCCAATCTGCTGCGCTACCTGCGAGTCCCCGAGCTCCGGTACCGCGACGCGCATGCGCGCCCAGCGCGGCGCGCGCACGAGCGGCCGCCGCGCGCCGGCGTCACCATCCTCGCGCTGGTGTCCCTCGTGCGCGGCGTGGGCAGGACCACCCTCGCCGCCAATCTCGCGACTTCGCTCGGCCGCCGTGGGCTGCGCGCGGCGGCGATCGATCTCGACCCGCGCGCCGACCTGCGCTCGCACTTCCGCGACCGCCTCGACGCGGCTCCGCGCGCGCCCTTCACCTCCGATGCGCTGTTTCGCCCGCTCACCCACGCCCGCCTCGATGCGCCCGGCGCCGGACTGGAGATTGAGTGGCCCGAGCGCACCGTCGGCTTCGTCTCGCATGGGGCCGACCACGCCAGCGCGGTCGAGGCCGCGTGGGACTGCGACGTGGCGGTGCTCGACACCGGGGCGGGAGCGAGCGACACCGTCGAACAGGCGCTCGCGGAGGCCGACGAGGTCATCGTAGTGGCGCGGCCGGATCGCGAAAGCCTCGATGCGGTGCGCCCGACCGAGGCGCTGCTCGCGCGCTGCCGAATGCGTTCCTGGCGCCGGACGCGCGCCCGTTACCTCGTCAACCAGTTCGATGGGCGCCGCGCCATCGACCGCCAGTCCCTCGCCGCCCTGCGCGCGATACTTGGCCCGCGGTTGCTCTGGCCCGCCGTGCAAGAGGACGTGGCCGTGCGCGAGGCGTTGGCCGCCGGCCGCTGCATCGAGGATGTCGCAAAAGGCTCGCAGGTGGTCGCGGATCTGCAGGTGCTGGCGCAGGAGTTGCTGCCGGCCGCCGGGCGCAAGGAAGCGCGGTGAGCATGACCGCCACGTCGCGCCGCGCCCTCGCCGGGGGGACAGCCGCAGGTTTGTTCGCCTTCGCCTGCCTCGCCGTCTTCGTGGTCACGCCGCTCGACCTGCGGACCCAGTTCGCGCTCGCGGCCGGCACCGTCACGGTGGCGCTGCTGCTCGGCCGCAGCAAGAGCCGTCTTGCCACGCTCGCGCTGGTGCTGGTCTCCATTACCGCCACCGGCCGTTATCTGTATTGGCGCCTCTCCACCACCATCGGCGGCGAGTGGTCCGCCGACGCGGTGCTCGGCGGAGTCCTGCTCGCGGCCGAGCTTTACTCGTGCGCCATGCTGGTGCTCGCCTACGCGCAGTCGGTGGCGGGCCTGCGCCGCAAGCCGGTGCCGATGCCCGAGGACCTCTCGCGCTGGCCCAGCGTGGACGTCTTCATCCCCAGCTACAACGAGCCGCTCGAGATCGTCCGCGCCACGGTGCTGGCGGCGACCTGCATCGACTGGCCCGCGGACCGCCTTCGGGTCTACCTCCTCGACGACGGCCGCCGCGAAGCGTTCCGCGACTTCGCCGCAGAGGCGGGCGTGGGCTACATCGTGCGGCCCGACAACAAGCACGCCAAGGCGGGCAATCTCAATCATGCCTTGAAGGAAACGAGTGGCGAATACATCGCCATCTTCGATTGCGACCACGTACCGACGCGCTCGTTCCTTCAGATTTGCATGGGCTGGCTGCTGCGCGACCGGCGGCTCGCGCTGGTGCAGACTCCGCACCACTTCTATTCGCCCGATCCCTTCACGCGGAACCTCGGGACCGCCTCCGTGCCGGGCGAGAGCGAGCTCTTTTACGGAGTGATCCAGCCCGGCATCGATACCTGGAACGCGACCTTCTTCTGCGGCTCGTGCGCGGTGCTGCGCCGGAGCGCGCTGCTGGAGGTCGGCGGCATCGCCGTCGAGACGGTCACCGAGGACGCGCACACCGCGCTCAAGATGCACCGCCGCGGCTGGCGAACGGCCTACCTCGAGATCCCGCAGGCCGCGGGCCTCTCGACGGAGACGCTGTCGGCGCACGTCGGTCAGCGCATCCGCTGGGCGCGCGGGATGGCGCAGATCTTCCGCGTCGACAATCCGCTCTTCGGCCGCGGGCTGCAGCCGATGCAGCGCGTGAGCTATCTGGCCGCAATGCTGCACTTCTTCTCCGGCATCCCGCGGCTGATTTTTCTCTTCGCGCCGCTCGCGTATCTGTTCTTCGACCGGCATATCTTCAATGCGCTGCCGCTCGCGGCGATCGCCTATGGGTTGCCGCATCTCATCCATTCGACCGCCTGCAATGCGCGCATCCACGGGCGCTTCCGACATTCCTTCTGGTCGGACGTCTACGAGACCTGCCTGGCCTGGTACACCGCGATACCGACGACCATTGCGCTCTTTGCCCCGCGCGCGGGCACCTTCAACGTCACCGCCAAGGGCGGACGCATCGATCAGCCCTTCTTCGACGCGCGCATTGCCCGCCCTTACCTGGTCCTGGCCACCGTCAACCTCGCCGCCATCGCGGCCGGCCTCTGGAAGCAGAAGGCAGGCTTCGGCGACCTCGACTCGCTCGCCATCAACGTCCTCTGGGCGCTCTACAACCTGGTGCTGCTCGGCGCCTGTATCGCCGCCGCGTGCGAGCGGCCGCAGGTGCGCGCGGGTCATCGCGTCGCGGTTCGGCTGCCCGTCATGCTTCGCCTCGCCGACGGGCGCACCCTGCGCGGCGAGACCGTCGATCTGGGACGCGCCGGCGCCGGAGTGCGGTTGGCGGCGGGGGTGCGGCTGTCCGATCGCGAGCGCGTCTGGCTGTCCATCTTCAGCTTCGGCGAAGAGCAGCCGCTGCCCGCCGAGGTGGTGGAGCACGACGGTGGCGCCGTGCGGGTCCGCTTCGTCGCGCTCGGCCTCGCGCAGGAGACGCAGCTGGTGCAGGCGCTCTTCTCGCGCGCCGACGCCTGGATCGGCTGGACCGACGGGCACCGCCGCGATCGGCCGCTGCGCACGCTCGCCAGCATCGCCGGCCATGGCTTCGCCGGGCTCGGCCGGGCGCTCTCCTTGTCGCTGCGGCCCCGGCGCGCGCTCTCGCCCTTGCCGCGGCCCGCGGGGAGCCTGCCGTGATCGCCGCGCTCCTGCTGATCGCCGTGGTCGCGCCGGCCGCCGGTCCCGCGCCGGTTGCCTTCGCCGCGCCGGTTGCATTCGCCGCGCCGCCGGGCAGTGCGGTCACGCCACCACCGCCCTCCGGCGCCGCGCCGCGGGCCGACGGCGAGCGCTTCGTCGAGCTCGGCCCGACGCGCGCGCAGCGCGACTCCAGCGCGCCGCTGCTCGAGTTCCCCTTCCTCGCGCGCGCCGACGAGGAGCTCACCTCCGCGCGCGTCCGCATCGCCGTGGCGCAGGGCGCGGTCGCGGCGCCGGGCCTCGAGATCCTGGTCAACGAGGAGCGCATGGCGCTCTTCGGCGAAGGTGAGCTGCAGCCGGGCGCGACGCGCGAGGTCGAAATCAAACGCGCGCTGCTCTCCGACCGGAATTCACTGGCTGTCCGCCTGCATGATCGCGACGGCCGCTGCGCCGCGCACCCGGACGCCTGGCGGCCCCTGCAGTCGATCGGCGTGGTGCTGCAGTCGAGCCCGGTCCCGCTGCCGAACGAGCTCGCGCTGCTGCCCATCCCGTTCTTCGACCGTGGCTACGACGCCGACGCGACCATTGCGGTGGTGCTCGCGGGAGCTCCGGGGCCTGGAGATGCGCGGCTCGCGGTCCTGGTCGCGCAATGGTTTGCCATCGACGCGCCGATCCCGCTGCGCTTCGAGGCGCACGTCGGCGCGCTGCCCGACTCGCGCGCGGTGGTGCTGCTCGCGGGCGCGGCCGACGCGGCCCAGCTCGGGCTCGAGCCGCCTGCCGGGCCGGTGGTCCGGATGATGGATCACCCGCTCTTCCCCGATTCGAACCTCAAGCTGCTGGTCATCGGGGGCCGCGATCACGCCGAGCTCAAAGCAGCGGTCGAGAGCCTGGTGGCGCGCAAGGAGAAGCTCGCCGGGCAGGAGGTGCGACTGCCCCCCGCGAAGCCGCAGCCGCCGGCCGCGCCGTACTCCGCGCCGCGCTGGGTGCCGGAGGGCCGCGCGGTCCCCTTCTCCGCCTATCCCGAGGGCGGCGTGCTGGCGCACGAGGGCAGCACCCCGGCCACGCTGTCGTTGCGCTTCCGCCTGGCGCCCGACCTCTTCCTCTGGCCGAGCGAGCTGGTGGCGCTCGACCTCGACTGGTCCGAACGCATTCCGCCGGGCACCGCCCCGCCGCGGCTCGACGTCGAGATCAATGGCTACTTCCTCGCCACGCTTCCGGAGCGCGGCGGCGGCACCCACGCAATCAGGCTGCGGATCCCGCGCGAGCACATGCGCGGCTTCAATGAGCTGCTCGTCCACGTCCATTATCCCGAGCCCGACCCGTGCGGCGCCGCGGCCGGCCCCGCTGCGCGCTCGACCCCGCCGCGCGTCGCCATCGAGGGGAACTCCTCGCTCCGGCTCGACGGCGCCAGCCACTTCGCGAGCCTCCCCGACGTCTCCAAGTTCGCCTTCGACGGCTTTCCCTTCACCCGCGTCCCCGACCTGGGCGATACCGCGGTGGTGCTGCCCGAGCGTCCGGCCGCAGCCGAGCTGTCGATGCTGCTCTCGATCATGGCGCAGCTCGCGCAGGTCACTGGCCGGGTGGGAACGCGGGCCACTTTTGCCAGCGCGGACGGCGGCGGCGACACGGAGCTGAAGGACAAGGATCTGCTCCTCATCGGCGGCGCCGAGGACAACCGGCTGGTGGGGCGCTGGGGCGAAGACTGGCCGCTCCGCATCGACGGCGGTCGCGCGCGCGTCCAGCGGCCGGCTCCCCTGCGCGCGCTGCTCGACCTGCTCGGCGGCCTGGGCCCGCTCATCGACGAACGGCGCGCGTCGAATCTGCTCGCGCGAGCGCCCGAAGTCGCGGCCATCGCCGCCATCGAGTCGCCGCTGACCTCCGGACGCAGCGCCGTGCTGGTCACCGGCACCGCGCCCTCGCGCCTGCCTCCTTTCAGCCAGTTCCTCGGCTACGCCGAGAGCCGCAGCGGCGGCGGCGATCTGCTGCTCATCGCCGGCGAGCAGCGCGCGATGTTCCGCATCGGCAGCTCGTTCGGCGACGGCTCCTTGAGCGCCTGGATGCGCCTGCGCTGGTTTCTCGCCAACCACTGGATCGCGTTGTTGCCGGTCCTGCTGCTCGGGGTGCTGCTGCTCGCGAACGAGGTCCGGCGGCTGCTCGACCGCAAGATGCGCGCCCGGCTCGCCATCGGCGCGGCCGCGGCGCTGCTCTTGATTGGCACTGCCGGGCGCGCGGAGCCCTGCGGCAGCTGGCCGCTCCTCCAGCGCTACGCGGCCCGCTTCATCTCGCCGGACGGCCGCGTGATCGATCATAGCGAGCATGGCCACCACGACCGCACCACCTCCGAGGGGCAGGCATACGCGCTCTTCTTCTCGCTGGTCGCCAACGACCGCGCGCAGTTCGACCGCCTGCTCGAATGGACCCGGCAGAACCTCGCGCGCGGGGATTTAGCGCAGGGTCTGCCGGCGTGGGAGTGGGGCCTGCGCCGCGACGGCAGCTGGGGCGTGCTCGACGACAACTCCGCGAGCGACGCCGATCTCTGGATCGCCTACGACCTGCTCGAGGCGGGCCGCCTCTGGCGCGAGCCCCGCTATGGCGCGCTCGCGCGCCGGCTGCTCGCCAACGTGGCCGAACGCGAGACCGCGAGCTTTGCGGATCTGGGCCCGGTGCTCCTGCCAGGCGCGCGCGGCTTCGTCCTCGCAGAGGGGCGCGGGGTCCGGCTGAACCCCAGCTACCAGCCGCCGCAGCTGCTGCAACGCTTCGCTTCGGCTGGCGTGCCGGGGCCCTGGAGCGCGGTGCTTGCGAGCTCGCTCCGGATGCTGCGCGAGACCGCACCCGAGGGCGCCGTGGCGGACTGGGTCCTCTACCGTCCCAAACACGGCTTCGCGGCCGACCCCGTGCACGGCCGCGTCGGCAGCTACGACGCCATCCGCGCCTACCTCTGGGCAGGCATGCTGCCCGACGCGGCGCTCGGCGGGAGCTTGAGCGCACTGCTGGCCCAGAGCGGCGCGCTGCCCGAAAAGATCGACGTGCTCTCGCTGCGCGGGCACGGGCGGGCGCCGGTGGGCTTCTACGCCGCGCTGCTTCCTCTGGCGCGCGCGCGAGGAGACGCGCAGTCGGTGCGGCTGCTGGAAGAGCGGATCGTCGCGGCTGAGAAGGACGGCCTCTACGGCGACCCGCCTGCCTACTACGACCAGAACCTGATCCTCTTTGCCCGCGGCTTCGTGGACGGGCTCTATCGCTTTACCGGGGACGGCGCGCTCGTCCCCGCCTGGGAGGCGCAATGCGCGCGGTGATCCTGAGCTCGCTGTGCGGCGTTGCACTCCTGGCAGGCGGCGCGAGAGCGCAATCGGCGCGCGCCGACGACGTGGTCGCAGGGCTGGTCCGCAACGCCTGGTACTGGCAGGCGCGCGCGCGCTCGGACAAGGCGGAGGACGCCTGGGCGCAGGTGCTGCAAGCCGCGCCCGACAACCCGGAAGCGCTCGCCGCCATCGGCGTCTTCCACGCGCGCGCCGGACGGCTGCAGCAAGCCCGCGACACGCTGGCGCGGCTCGAGAAGCTGAGCCCGTCGCATCCCGACGTGCCGGTCCTGCGCCGCGCCATCGAGCTGGGTCCGCGGTTCAATCCGCTGCTCTCGCAGGCGCGCAAGCTGGTGCATGAAGGCCACGCCGACGAGGGCGCGGCGAAGTACCGCGAGCTGTTCGGCGAGGCGGGGCCGCCGGGCGATCTGGCACTCGAGGACTACCAGACGCTCAGCGGCGCGAAGGAAGGCTGGGCGCAGGCGCGCGATGGGCTGCGGCGCCTGGTGCGCCGTGCGCCGGCCGAGGCACGCTTCCGGCTGACGCTCGCGAAGCTGCTCACCTACCGCGACGAGTCGCGCCGGGAAGGCATCGTCATGCTGGCCTCCCTGGCGCGCGACCCCACCGTCGCAAAGGAGGCTGCGGCGAGCTGGCGGCAGGCGTTGTTGTGGCTCTCGCCGACAGCTCAGGATTTGCCGCTCTTGCGCGCTTACGAGAAGAGCCATCCGGGCGATGCGGAGATCCCGGCGCTGATCGAGCGCAGCCAGAAGCAGGGAACGGTGAAGCAGGGATACGTGGCGATGGACAAGGGGGACCTGCGCGCTGCCGAGCGGCTCTTCAAGGCGTCCGGCGGCAACCCGGAGGCGCGGCGCGGGATGGCTCTCATCGGCGATCGGCGCACGGCGGCGGCGAAGAAGCAGGGCTTCGCCGCGCTCGATCGCGGCGACCTGGATCTGGCTGAGCAGCTGTTTAGCGGAGCCGGCAACGACGCGGACGCGCGGCTCGGCCTCGCGCTGGTGGCGCTGCGCCGCGCGACGGTGGCGCAGCGGCGCGAGGACTTCGCTGGCGCCGCGATGCTGCTCGAGCGGGCGCAGCAGCTCGCGCCGCAGCGCACGGATCTCTGGGAAGCGCCGCTGCGCAGCGCCAGGTTCTGGGGGCTGATCAAAGAGGCGCAGGGCGACGGCGCCGAGGCGAAGCTGCTCGAAGCCCTGCAGCTCGCGCCCGCGGCCGACCGCTGGCACGCGGAGTTCGCGCTGGCGGATCTCTCCTTGGCGCACGGCCAGCGCCGGCAGGCGGAGCAGCGCTACCGCGAGGTGCTGGCGGCGGTCCCCGACCAACCAGAAGCGCTGCGGGCGCTGGCCTCCATCCTGGTGGACGACGGCCGCTTCGAGGAGGCGCAGCCGGTCAACGATCGCCTCGCGCGGGTGGCGCCGCAGAAGGCCTTCCGTCCCGGTTCCCTGCGCGCAGGCGCGCTGCGCAGCGACGCCGCGCACAGCAGGACGGCAGACTTGCCTCGCGCGCGCCGCGACCTGATCGCCGCGCAGCAGGCCGATCCGCAGAACATCTGGGTGCTGCACGACCTCGCGAACGTGCTGCTCGAGGGCGGAGATACCGCGGCCGCGCAGCCGGTGGTCGCCGCGCTCTTGCAGCTCGCGCCTGGGATTCCGGAAGCGCAGGTGACCGCGGCGCGGCTCCTCGCTGCGCAAGGCGAGGAGGCGCAGGCGCTCGCGGTGCTGGACGGGCTCGCAACGCCGCTCGAACCGTCGGTGCTCGCGCTGCGGCGCAGGCTCTCGGTGCGCGTGCAGATCCCCGCGCTGCTTGCGGGCGACCGCGCCGCCGCGATTCCCGGGCTGCAGGCGTTGCAGCAGCAGGCCGCGGAAGATCCCGAGCTGTCGGCGCAGGTGGCGATCGCCTGGTCGAAGCTGGGCGAGCGCGCGCGCGCGGTGGCGCTGATGCGCAGCGCGATGGCGAAGGCGCCGGCGCGCACCCGCGGCGCGCGGCTCGAGCTCGCCTCCACGCTGCTCGATGCGGGAGACGACGGCGCGGTGGGGCAGATCCTCGATGGCCTCGAGCGCGATCCGTCGCTCTCCGCCGCCGAGCGGCGATCGCTGGGAGAGCTGCGCATCGCGCGCTCGGTGCGGCTCGCGGACCGGGAACGCGAGAGCGGACAGGAGGCGGCCGCACGCGCGGCGCTCGAGCCGGTCCTGCGCGACTACCCGGGCGATCCGCGCGTGCTCGCGGCCGAGGCGCGCTTGCTCGAGCGCGAGGACCCGCGGCGAGCACACGCGCTCTACCGCTCCCTGCTCGCCGCGGCCCCAGGCGACGCCGCAGCGGCCCGCGGCGCCGTGGACACCGCGCTCACGCTCGGCGAGGTGGACGAGGCGGCGGCGCTCGCGGCCGAGGACGTCCGCCTCCATCCAGACGATCCGCACGCGCACCTGGGCGCTGCGCATGTCGCGCTCTCCCGGGACGACGACGCCGCCGCCATGCGCGAGCTCAACGCCGCGCTCGAGCTGCTTCCGGAGACGCAGCTCTCGCGCAACCTGGATCTCGAGAACGCGCGGCCCGGCTCGTCGGCCGCCATGCTGCTGGCCGGTGCGCAGCGGCGCGCCGCGCTCGCCGACGCGCAGCCGGAGGCCGCCTTGCGCGCGGAGATCCTCCGCGAGATGCAGCGCGTGCGCAGCCGGCACCGCCCCTCCTTCGGCGGCGCCTTCTCGCTGCGCCAGCGCGAAGGCGAGCCGGGCCTGAGCAAGCTCGGCGAGCTGCGCGAGTCGTTCGGAGCGCAGACGCCGCTCGGCTACAGCGCGCGGGCGCGGCTCGACGTCACCGCGATCGAGCTCGACGCGGGCGCGATCGGCAGCTACGCCGCGCCGCGCTTCGGCACCGGCACGGCGGCGACCGGCCGCCAGCAGGCCATCGGCACCGAGCTGCTCGCCACCCTCGAGAGCCGGCACTTCGACGCCTTCGTCGGCGCCACCCCCATCGGTTTCCGCGCGCTCTCGGTGCTCGGAGGCGTTCGCGCGCGCGACTCCCTGGGTCCCTTCACCTTTGGCGCCGAGCTGTCCCGCAAGAGCGTCGTCGAGAGCCTGCTCTCGTACGCAGGGCAGCGCGATCCCGCCACCGGCCGCAACTGGGGCGGCGTGGTGATGGACGGTGGCCGCGTGGACCTGGGCCTCTCGGCTGGCAGTCTGCGCGGCTGGGGGTACGGGGAATTCCACCGCGTGATCGGCCTCTCGGTGGCGGAAAACCGGCGCATCGCGGGCGGCGCCGGAGTCGAGCTGCGCCTGGCGGAGGGAGACCTGGGCGGAGTCTTCGTGGGCCCGTCGGTGACGGCGCTCGGCTTCGATCGCAACCTGCGCTACTTCACCTTCGGGCAGGGTGGCTACTTCAGTCCGCAGCGGTTCGTGCACGGCGGGCTCGGGCTGACCGTCCGCCGCGCCGGCGCGCTGTCGTTCGAGGCCGCGGCCGAGCCGGGGTACGACGCGTTCATCGAGGCGAAGTCGGACATCCTGCCGCTCTCGCGACCGGGTGAAGGCGGCGCGCCGTACCTGGGTCGCCAGAGCGGTGGCTTCTCCTTCAACGGCCACGCGCAGCTCGGCTGGCAGATCAGCGACGCCTGGGAGCTCGGGCTGAACGCCGGGATCCTTCGCGCGCCCGAGTTCCAGGAGCTGCACGCCGGGCTGGTCCTACGCTTCGCCGGCATCCGCTGAAGGCTGGTCAGGCCCGCTGGCTTCCTTTCGCCCGCGACCGCCCTCAACTTGCCGAGAGGGGGTCGGGATGCGAGTGGCTGGTTCGAGGGGCTTCAAGGCGTGCCTGGTCGCGGTGCTGATCGCGGGCTGCAGTGGCGCGACGCAAGCGCCTCCCCCGCCGCCAGGGGGGCCTCCGGCCGGACCACCAGCGGGGCCGCCCGCGGGAGGTTCAGACGCTGGCCCACCTGCCGGTTCTCCAGATGCCGGTCCACCTGCCGGTTCTCCAGATGCCGGACCACCCGCCGGTCCGCCAGCCGAATCGGCACAACTGCTGGCTCCGGAAGCGGGCCGCCTCTATCACGGGGTCTTCCCCGCGGGCACCGATCAGCCCGACAGCGACGTCTCTCCGCAGAACCTCTTCGTCTACGAGCAGACGGTCGGCCGCAAGGTCGCCTATGTCTATTTCGACCACGACTGGTTCAAGTCGCGCGCCTTTCCTGCCGTCACCGCCGGCTGGATCAAGGCGCACGGCGCGGTGCCCTTCGTCCGCCTGATGCTCCGCAGCCAGCGGCAGGTGCTGGTGATCGATCCGGTCTTCACGCCCGATCGCATCGTCGCCGGCGAGTTCGACGCTGACCTCGCCGCCTGGGCCGACGCCGCCAAAGCGTTTGGCGCGCCGCTCATCGTCGAATATGGAACCGAGGTCAATGGGGACTGGAACCCCTGGAGCGCGCCTTATAATGGCGGCCTCGATAGTGGGCCGCCGAAGTTCCAGCGGACCTACCGGCATATCGTCGAGCTGATGCGCTCTCGAGGAGCGGCCAACATCACCTGGGCGCTTCATTACAACGGCCAGAACTTTCCCGGCGACGACCCGCGCAATGTCCCCAAAGCCTATTACCCCGGCGACGACGTGGTCGATTGGGTCGGGATCTCCGCCTATGGCTCGGAGAAGCCCTACGACCACCGCTGCCCGAGCCTGCGACAGCTCGTCGACGACATGTTGCCGCAGCTGCGCGCCGCCACAGCCGTCAAGCCGCTCTTCATCTTCGAGATGGGGATCACCGACCACAATCCGGAATGCCCTTCTGGCCCGTGGGTGCAGGCGGCCCTTTCGGATCTGCTCGGCGGACGGTGGCCCGACCTGCGCGGGTTCACCTGGTGGAACGAGCACTGGCAGACGGACGCGAACCCTGCCGACGACAGCGCGATGCTGGTCCAGGAGAACCCCGCGGTGGGCGACGCGTTCCGGACCGCGCTGACGGGCCCGCAGGCGGGCGTGGTCGTCGACGCGCCGCTGCTGAAATAGACGCCGTCAGCGCAGGATCCCGGACCACCACGACAGGTTGCAGCCGCCATCGCCCCCGCTGGCGAGGCCTTCGCCCGGGAAGGTTCCAGTGCCGCCGTGCTCCCCCGCGGCGTCGTCCAGCCGGGCTTGCCGCTCGCGAGCGACGCGACCCAGCTGTCCGCAACCTGGTACGCCGCGCCTCCGCCGATGAGCGGCTGCAGCGCGGGGCGCGAACCCGACCCGGGAAGGGCGAACCAGTCGGTCAGCGGCGGGGCGCAGCGCGCTAAGCCGTGATCGCGCCTGGGCGGGTGAGAACAGTGGCGGTCCGGACCGTGCCAGCCGCGCCGGGGTCGCGATTCACGAGCTTGGAGAGAAAGATGAACAGCGTTCCCATCAGCAACAGGAGGACCGGCTCGCCAAACCTGCCGATCAAGTCGGCGTGCTGAAGCGCCGTCGCTGCCATCGCGAAGACCACCGCTGCCGCTGCGATCGTACGTCCCATGACGACCACCCCTTGAAAAACCTCGGACCCATCGAACCGTCCGTGCAGGCTCCTTGAGCAAGATCGCCGCCAACGCGCTTCCACTCTGGGCGCTCGGAAGCGAGAGCAATCCTTTTCCCACTGCGGGTCCGCCGATTCCGTGGAGGATGGAAAAGATCGGGGAATCCGGAAGCGGCCCTTTGCTCATCCCCGCTGCTGCAGCGCCTTGATCGAAAGGCCGATGCGCCGCCGGGCGAGGTCCACCGCCAGCACCTTCACGCGGACTCGGTCGCCGACTTTCACCACCTCGGCCGGGTCCTTGACGAAGCGGTGCGCAAGCTCGCTCACGTGCACCAGCCCGTCCTGGTGGACGCCGAGGTCGACGAAGGCGCCGAACGCCGCCACGTTCGTCACCACCCCGTTGAGGGTCATGCCGGGCTTGACGTGCTCGATGGCGGTGATGGCGGCGTCGAATCCCGCTTCGGTGAAGTCGCCGCGCGGATCGCGGCCCGGCTTGGCCAGCTCGGCCACGATGTCCTGCAGTGTCGGAAGCCCGACCCCTGCCGCCTCGTCCAGGTAGCGCGCGATCTCGAGCTTCTGCGCCTGCGCTTCACTGAGCTGGCCGACCAGCGCGCCGCGCGCGACGCCCAGATCTTTCGCCATCCGCGCGACGACCGGGTAGCGCTCCGGATGCACCGCGCTTGCGTCGAGCGGCTCGTCGCCGCCGCGGATGCGCAGAAAGCCCGCGCACTGCTCGAACGCGCGCGCCCCCAGCCGCGGCACCTCGCGCAGCGCTGCGCGGGTGCGGAACGGCCCATGCCCGGCCCGGTGCGCCACCACCGCTTTGGCGAGCGCGGGCCCGAGCCCGGCGACCGAGCGCAAGAGGGTCGGCGAGGCGGTGTTCAGATCCACGCCGACGCGGTTCACCACCGCCTCGACCACGCGCTCGAGCCCCGCGGCCAGCGCGGGCTGGTCGACGTCGTGCTGGTACTGCCCGACTCCGATGCTGCGCGGATCGAGCTTCACCAGCTCGGCGAGCGGGTCTTGCAGGCGGCGGCCGATCGAGACCGCGCCGCGCACCGAGACGTCGAGCGCGGGCAGTTCCTCGCGCGCGAGCTCGGACGCCGAGTAGACCGATGCGCCCGCCTCACTGACGCTGACGATCTTGACCTCCGGTGGCAGGCCCAGCTTGCGCACGAACGATTCGGTCTCGCGGCCGGCCGTGCCATTGCCGACGGCGATCGCGACCGGGGCGTGCTTGCGGACCAGCTCCATGAAAGCCGCGCCCGCTTCCGCCTCGCGGCCGGTGTGCGGGTAGATCGTCGCGTACTCCTTGATCTCGCCGCTGCCGTCGAGCGCGACCACCTTGCAGCCGGTGCGCAGCCCCGGGTCGATGGCGACCACCGGCCGCGCGCCGAGCGGCGGCGAGAGCAGGAGCGCCTCGAGGTTCCGCGCGAAGACGCGGATGGCCTCCTCGTCGGCGCGCTCCTTCAGCTCGCGGCGCAGCTCGCTCTCGAGCGACGGCAGCAACAAGCGGTCGATGGCGTCCTTGAGCGCGACGGCCAGCTCGCGCGCGAGCGGCGCCGCCGCCGTTCCGGTGACCACCCGCCGCTTCACCTGCGCCGAGACCTGCTCGCGCGGCAGCTCGATGGAGACCTTGAGCACGCCCTCCTTCTCGCCGCGCTCGGCGGCCAGCAGCCGATGCGACGGGGCGTGGGTGGCCCGCTCGCGGCTGCCGACGTGGTCCTGGTAACGCGCGAGCTCCGGCGCCTCGCGCTTGCCGCGAGCAACCTCGATGCAGAGGTCGCCCTGCGCGGCGAACATCCGGCGCACCTCGGCGCGCACCTCCGCCTTCTCCGCGACCAGCTCGGCGACGATGTCGCGCGCGCCCGCGAAGGCTGCGTCCACGTCCGCGACCTCCGCACTCAGGAACGGCCGCGCCAGCTCGTCGCGCGCCGGAGACTGCGGCGCCTGCGCAAGGATGCGCTGCGCGAGCGGCTCGAGCCCCTTCTCTCGCGCGGCCTGTGCGCGCGTGCGGCGGCGCGGCTTGTACGGCAGATAAAGATCCTCGAGCGCCGCGAGCGTCGGCGCGGCCCGCAGCGCCTGCTCCAGCGCGGGCGTCAGCACGCCCTGCGCGCGCACCGATTCGAGGATGGTCGCGCGGCGCGCCTCGCGGGCGTCCACGATCTTCGCGTGATCACTCACGCGCTGGATCGCCGCGTCGTCGAGCCCCTCGGTTTTCTCCTTGCGGTAGCGCGCGATGAACGGCACCGTCGCGCCGCCGTCGAGCAGCTGCAGCGTGCGGCCCACCGCGCCGGGCGGCAGCGAGAGCTCGCGCGCCACCAGCGCCGCGCGATCGATGGAGGCGGTCGCCATTGCAAACGCTCGTACCACGGCGACATGGTGGCGGCGTGCCCGACTCGCGCCTCGCCTTCGAGCTGTCCGGCGAGCGTACGGTCGTGCGCCGCGCGCTCGCCTTCGCGCCGCTGCGACTGCTGACGCCGCGCAACCACGGGCCCGGCGCCTGGGCCTACACCACCACGCTGGGCGGCGGGCTCCTCGGCGGCGACGAGATCCGCCTGCGGACCACGGTGGGCCGCGGAGCGCGCGCGATGTTGTCGTCGCAGGGCGCGACGCGCCTCTACCGCTCCGCGCGCGCCTCGGCGGTCTCGCTCGAGGTCGTGCTGGAAGAGGGCGCGCTTCTCGCGCTGCTGCCGGATCCGGTTTCGGGATTCGCCGGCAGCCGCAGCGAGCAGCGCACCTCGGTGCAGCTCGCCGCGGGCGCGTCGCTGGCGCTCGCCGAGCTCATCACCGCCGGCCGCACCGCGCGCGACGGCCGCTGGGCTCTTGCTCGCTATTCAAGTGCGCTGACGGTCCGGCGCGGCGAGCGCGTGCTCTGCGCCGACGCGCTCTTGCTCGACGCCGCGCACGGACCGCTCGCCGCGCGGATGGGGCGCTTCGACTGCCTCGGCACCGTGCTGCTGCTGGGCCCGCTGCTCGAGCGCGGGGCTTCGGCCGCGTTGGCGAACATCGGCGCGGCGCCGGTCGCGCGCGGCGCGCCGCTAATCGCCTCGGCGAGCCCGCTCGAAGGCGGCGCAATCGTGCGCATCGCCGCCGTCTCGGTCGAGGCGACGGCGACCCGCGTCCGCGAGCTGCTCTCGGAGCTGCCGATGCTGCTCGGCGACGATCCCTTCGCCCGCCGCGGCTGAACACGCTCAGGTCTCGCGCGCCCCATTGCGCAAGCGCTAAGGTCTCGCCCATGCACCTGACTCCGCGGGAGAGCGACAAGCTCGTGCTGCATGGCGCCGGCTCGCTGGCGCAGAAGCGGCTCGCGCGCGGGCTGCGGCTCAGCTATCCGGAGGCCGTAGCGCTGATCGCCACCGTGCTGCTCGAGCTCATCCGGGACGGGCAATCGGTGGCCGGGCTGATGGATCTGGGGCGCCGCATCCTGGGCCGCGCGCAGGTAATGGCGGGCGTGCCCGAGCTGGTCGCCGAGGTGCAAGTCGAGGGCACCTTCCCGGACGGCACCAAGCTCGTGACCGTGCATCACCCGATCGCGTCCGAGCAGGGAGATCTGGCGCTGGCTTTGTATGGCAGCTTCCTGCCTGCCCCCGTGGCGCCATTCACCCTCCCGGTGGAAGTGCCGCTGCCTGGCGAGGTGATGGCCGCTCCGGGGCAGATTGAATTGAACGCCGGCCGAAAGACCGCGCAGCTGGTAGTGACCAATCAAGGCGACCGGCCGGTGCAGGTCGGTAGCCATTATCCATTCCACGAGACCAACCGCGCGCTGGCGTTCGATCGCGGCGCGGCCTATGGAATGCGGCTCGACATTCCGGCCGGAACCGCGCTGCGCTTCGAGCCCGGCGAGGCGCGGACCGTGCAGCTCGTTGCGCTGGGAGGCGCGCAGGTGGTGCGCGGGGGCAACAATGTCTCCCCGGGTCCGCTGACCGAGGCGGGCCGCGCCCGGGCGGAGGGCAAATGAGCCGTTTCCTCGACCGCCGCCATTATGCCGATCTCTATGGCCCGACCACCGGCGACAAGGTCCGGCTGGGCGATACCTCGCTGATTGCTGAGGTCGAGCGCGACCTCACCAGCTACGGCGACGAATGCAAGTTCGGCGGCGGCAAGGTGCTGCGCGACGGAATGGGGCAGCGCGCGGGCTCGAGCGACGCCGAGGCGCTCGACTGCGTGATCACCAACGCCTTGATTCTCGATTGGACCGGCATTTACAAGGCGGACGTCGGAATCAAGGACGGGCGCATCGCCGGCATCGGCAAGGCGGGCAATCCCGATATCATGAACGGCGTCACGCCCGGCCTGGTGGTCGGCGTCACCACCGAGGCCATCGCCGGCGAGGGCCTGATCCTCACCGCGGGTGGGATCGATTCGCATATCCATTTTATTTCGCCCACGCAGGCGCCGGAAGCGCTGGCGAGCGGCATCACCACCTGGGTCGGCGGCGGCACCGGGCCGGCCACCGGGACCAACGCGACCACCTGCACGCCCGGGGCGTGGAACCTCGCGCGCATGCTGGAGGCGTGCGATTCGCTGCCTCTGAACATCGGCTTCACCGGCAAGGGAAACAGCTCGCTCCCGCAGGGGCTCGTCGACCAGATTCGCGCTGGCGCCATCGGTCTCAAGCTGCACGAGGACTGGGGCACCACGCCAAGTGCCATCGACCAGTGCCTGGCCGTGGCCGAGGCGCACGACGTGCA
>JAYWBT010000086.1:0-5624 GCA_043781235.1 Deltaproteobacteria bacterium | reverse complement strand
GGCAGATCACCGGGCGCGCGGACTTCTTGCGGGTGGTGCGCGAGACGCTCGATTTCGTCCTGCGCGAAATGACCGGCCCGCGCGGCGGCTTCTGGTCGGCGAGCGACGCCGACAGCCCGGGTCCCAACGGTGAAGAGATCGAGGGCTATTCCTTCACCTGGACAGCGCGCGAAATCGAGACGGTGCTGGGCGGGCAAAGGGCCGCTCTCGCCCTTGCGGCGTACGGTGTCACGGCGCAGGGCGAGCTCGACGGGCGCAGCATCCTGCGCCACCTGGGCGAGGCGCCGGAAGGTGCGCGCAAGCAGCTTCTCGCTGCGCGCGGCAGGCGGGCGCAGCCGGCGATCGATCGCAAGATCATTCCCTCCTGGAACGGCCTGATGATCTCCGCTCTCGCGCGTGCAGGCTTCGCCCTGGGGGAGCCGCGCTACACGGCGGCTGCGGTGCGCTCGGCGGAAGACGTGCTCGCGCATCTCGATGAAAAGGAGCGCTTCCTCGACGATTACGCGGCGCTTGCCCAGGGGCTGACCGACCTCGAGGAGGCCACGCACGATCCGCGCTGGCTGACGAAAGCCATCGCCTTGCACGGCAAGCTCGAGGCCCGTTTTCACGACCCGGCCGGCGGAGGTTACTTCCTCACTCCGGAGGGGAAGCAGGGACTGCTCGCGCGCGAGAAGCCTGCCTACGATGGCGTGATGGCCAGTGGGAATTCCCTTGCGGCGCTGAACCTTCTGGCGCTGTCCGAGCTGACCGGCGACGTCAAGTTCCGAGAGCGGGCGGAGGAGGTGATGGCCGCTTTTGCGACCCGCCTGCCGGCCATGCCCGCGATGCTGGCCGCGCTCGACTGGTCGCTCGAACAGCCACTGGAAGTGGTGCTGGTGCTGCCGCAAGGAAGTACCGGCCTGGAGCTTCTCGACCAGCTTCGCCGCGCGTATCTGCCGAATGCAGTGCGCGCGGTCGCGTCGGAAGGCGCCGATCTCAAAAGGCAGGCGCGCCTGGTCCCGCTCTTCGAAGGCAGAAGCGCACATCGCGCCAAGGCGACGGCATACGTGTGCCGCAAGAATGTCTGCGACCTTCCGACCAGCGATCCGTCGACGTTCGCGAGGCAGCTGGCAAAGACCGAACCCCTCTATCGCGATCGCAGTCCCGCGCCGCTCCCCCAGGCCAATCCGTAGCTCTCCTCAAGCTGCTCGACACGACCAAGCCCACCGCAGCAAAGGCGGTCGGAGTGCTCGAACAGTTGAGCATCCTCAGGGAAACGACCGGCCGTCGCCGCGATCGCACCTTCAGCTACGCCGCATACCTCGATCGGCTTCGAACAGGGACCGAGCTCCAGGAAACCTGAAGCGCAGCCCTAGACCCGAAACCGCTTGACCACTTCGCTCACCCGCTGGCTCAGATCCTTCAGCACCACCGCGGCCTGGGTGGTGGTCTCCAGGCGCTTCATGGTCTCGTCCATCATCAGGGTCTGGTCGGTGACGGCGCTGAAGATCTGCGTGATGCCTGCGTTCTGCTGCGAGACCGCGGCGGCGATCTGCCGGACAGCAGACGAGTTGTCCTTGACGATGTTGGAGAGCTGGCGAAGGTTTTCACCGGACGCCTTTACCTGCAGCAAGCCGCCGTCGATCTTGGCGGCGCCGCGCTCGGTGATGGCAACCGCGACCCTGATCGCGCCGCCGATATCCTCGAGGATCTCGCGCACCCGCGTGGTCGCTTGAATGCTTTGGTCGGCGAGCGAGCGGATCTCACGCGCCACCACGGCGAATCCCTTGCCGTGCTCGCCCGAGCGGACCGCCTCGATCGCCGCATTCAAAGCCAGCATGTTTGATTGATCGGCCAGATCCTTCACGGTCTGGGTGATGCCGCCGATCTGCTGGGTGCGCTCTGCAAGCTGCGCGATCTTGCCGGCGATCTCGTCGACCTGGGAGCGAATGTCGGTCAGCCCGCCCAAGGACTTGACGATCGCCTCCTCTCCCGAGGCGGAGACCTCATCGGCCTTCTCGGTCAGCTTGAGCACCGCTTCTGCCTTCTGCGCGGCCAACAGAGAAGTTTGCTTGATCTCTTGTGCGGTGACTTGCGTTTCTTGCAGGGCGGTCGCCTGGCGGGTGATGGTCTGGCTCTGTTCGGCGGTCGAGGAGCCCAGGTCGGTCCCGGCCTCGGTGAGCAGCCCCACCGAATCTTGCAGGGCTCCCAGCACCTGCTTGAGCTTGTCGACCAGCGCGCCGAAGGCCTCGGCAAGCTGGCCGATCTCATCGTTCGACTGCACGTCGATCGGCTGGGTCAGGTCGCCATCGGCCATGCGGGCGGCGGCCAGGGTCAGCCTGCGCAGCGGCTTGACGAATCCGCCGCCCACCCAGATCGCAAACGCGCCGGCCAAGAGGAAGGCAAAGAGCGTCACCAGCAAGAGGAGCTTCTGCGCCTCGAAGAGCTTGGCCGTCACCGCGGACGGGTCGAGTCCGACGTGCACGGTCGAGCCGGTGATGATCGGTGCGGGCACGTCGATGAAGGTGGTGCCGTCGATCACCACCTCGTTGATCTGCTCGGGCTCGCGCATTTGCTTGGCGTCCTGCACCGGCGCGCGGCCCTCGAAGGTGTGCGAGAGGATCTGGCCGTTCGCCCCCACCACTTCGATGTAGGCGAGCGCGGCCTCCTTCTTCACCGACTGGAGCGTGGAGCCGACCGCCGACTCGGGCATCTCGACCAAGGCCGACGCGAGCGTGAGCGCGATGGAGCGCGCGCGGCCGGTCGCTTCGCTCTTCAGCACGCCGCGGAAATAGACGAAGTTCGCGACGCCGCTCGAGAGGGCAAGCAGAAGCAGCGCGCCGAGCAGGAGGAGCGAGATCTTCCAGAGCAGGGGGAACCGCTTCTTGACCTGAGTCGTTTGCATGACCGTCCTTGCCTTACAGCCTCGCGCCATCCCCCGATGGCGTCCAACTATCAGCCGGAGGAGGTCGCGGATTCGCCGACGCGACTGGTCCAGTTCGCCGCCGGGAGCCGCCCGCGGCAACCTGCCTACTGCCGGCCCCCGCCGCAGAGGTCGAGGAGAAACGGCGCGATCAAGTCGAGCGGCAGCACCTGGCGAGCTGCGCCCAGGGCCTGCGCCGCCTGGGGCATCCCGAAGACGACCGAGCTCTGCTCGTCCTGCGCCACCGTCTGCCCGCCCAGCTGGCGAATGGCGAGCAGGCCCTGCGCGCCATCGTCGCCCATGCCGGTGAGGAGCACGCCCAGACCGCGCGCCCCGAAGTTTTTGGCGATCGACCTGAAGAGCTTGTTTCCCGAGGGCAGGTGCAGGCCGCTCGAGCGCGGCGTGCGCAGATCAAGCCGGTGATCGACCTCGAGATCGCAGCCATCGGGCGGTAGGTAGACCGTGCCCGGCTGCGGCCGGCTGCCGTCTTGAGCGATCTTGATTTGAAGTTTGCTGACCTGCGTGAACCAGCGCACCAGGCCGGCCGTGAAGCCCGCGGCGATGTGCTGCGCGATCAGGATCGGCACCGGGAACCCGGCAGGGAGCGCGCCCAGGACGACGGCGAGCGCGGGCGGGCCGCCGGTCGAGGCGACCAGGCCAACCAGATCGACCCGGCTCTGGCTGCTGCCGGCCGCCGCGAAGCTGCGCGCCGGGCGGGTGGGCGTCGGGGACGTGCCAGGCGCCGTGGACGGCGACTTCGGCTGGCGGCGCACCACCGGCACCTCGGCCATCAGCCGCACGGCCTCGGCGACCTTGCGACCCCACTCGTGCAGCGCGGCGGCGCCCGGCTTGGGCTTGGCGATGAGCTCGAGCGCACCGGCGGCCATGGCGCGAAAGCTCAGGTCGAGCTGCCGCTCCTCGGAGACCGAGCAGACCATCAAGACCCGCGCGGGCGCGTCGGCCATGATGGCGGCGGTGGCACCCAGGCCGTCGAGCCGGGGCATGCTGATGTCCATGGTGATGACGTCGGGCCGCAGCGTGCGAGCCTTGTCGACGGCCTCCTGCCCGTCGGCGGCCTGGCCCACGATCAGCAGCTGTGGATCGGCGCTGAGCAGCGCGATGAGCGCGCTGCGCACGGTCGCCGAATCGTCGGCCACCAGGACGCGGATGCGGGCCCGGTCGCCCAGGTCGTGAGGCTTGGTCACGCCGCGCCCCGCCTGCGCGCGATCACCGCGGCCACCTCGGCGAGCAGCCGGCCCGCGACGCAATCTTTCTTGCTGAGGAAGCCGTCGGCGCCTGCGGAGACGCCGCGCTGGCGGTCGTGCTCCTGATCGCGAGCCGAGACGAGAATGATCGGCATCCCCTCTGTCTCGGGTCTCCGCCGGACCTCCTGAGTCAGCTGGTAGCCGTCCATCTCCTCCATGCCGATGTCCGAGACCATCACGTCGTAGGCGGCGTGCTTCAGCTGCTCGAGCGCCTGGTGCGCGCTGGCGGCGGTGTGCACCAGATAGCCGCCCGCCTCGAGCGCAGTGCGGTGCAGCGCACGTGCCGTGAGCGAATCGTCCACGACCAGGGCACGGTTGCTGCCCGCGATCGAGCTGCCGTCGCGCCGGCTTTCTTGGAGGAGGAAGTCGGCGCGGACCACCAAGATCAGCTCGCCGCGCGCGAGCGTTGCAGCGCCCTGATAGGCGGGCAGATCGCGCACCTCGACGGGCAGCGGCCGGATGACCAGCTCCTTGTCGCCGATGACCTCGTCCACGCTGAGCGCGATGCGCCGCCCCTGCGACTGCACGATCAGCAGGGCCTGGCTTTCTTGTGGGACCTCCGCCTGGCGCAGCCCGAGCAGCGCGCCCAGATCCTTCACCTCGAGCAGCTGCTCGCGATGCTGCAGCTGCACGCGGGCTCGGCCAATGCGCAGGTCCACAGCCCGCGCGGGCCGCGACGATTCGACGGCCACCATCGGCAGGCCGAGCTGATGCTCGCCGCAGCGAACGACCAAGACCGGCGAGCTGCCCAGGTCGGCCGGCAGGCTGAGGATGAAGCGGGTGCCCTGACCCTTGGTGCTCTCCACCTCGACCCGCCCCTGCAGCTCCTGGATCTGCGAGCGGACCACGTCGAGCCCCACCCCGCGGCCCGACACCTCGCTCACCTCGGCGCGGGTCGAAAAGCCATTGCGGAAGATGAGCTGGTGGAGCTGGGCGGGAGTCATGGCCTCGAGAGCCTGCTCGCTGCTCAGGCCCCGCCGCACCGCCGCGTCCTTGATGGCGGCGAGGTCGAGGCCTCGCCCATCGTCGGAGACCTCGACGAAGAGCATGTTGCTGTGCTGCTCGAGGCGGATGACGAGCGCGCCTTCGCGGTGCTTGCCGCTCGCCTCGCGCACCTCCGGCGATTCGAGCCCGTGATCGACCGCGTTGCGCACCAGGTGCACGAGCGGCGCGCGCAAGGCCTCGAGCACCCGCCGGTCGAGCGAGATCTCGGCGCCGACAACGGCCAGCCTGGCCTCTTTTCCGCTCTGCTTGCAGAGGTCGCGCACCGCACGGCGCAGCGGTTCGAGCACGGTCCGCACCGGCAGCGTGCAGATCGCCTTGAGCCCGTCCTCCATCGAGCTGACGATGTCGGCCGACTCCTCACCGTCGGCGGCGAGCGCCCGGCGCAAGCTCTGCAGGCTGGGGAGGAGCTCGCGCGCCGTCATCGTGTCGGACTTCCGCGCAAGCTGAGAGAG
>JAYWBT010000085.1:0-41558 GCA_043781235.1 Deltaproteobacteria bacterium | reverse complement strand
CTCTCGGCCATCGCCGCGCAGGCCTCGGTGGCGCTCGAGAACAGCGAGTACGCGCGCGCTCTCGAGCATGAGGCGACGCAGCGCGCGCAGCTGTCGCGCTTCCTCTCGCCCGCGCTGGTCGAGCAGGCCGCGCGCGGAAACATCGAGCTGTCCAAGGGAGGCGTGCTGACCGAGCTGACCATCCTCTTCAGCGACATCCGCGGCTTCACCTCGATGTCCGAGAAGATGCCGGCGCAGGAAGTGGTCAAGATGATGAATGACTACTTCGAGGAGATGGTGGACATCCTCTTCGAGCACAACGGCATCCTCGACAAGTTCATCGGCGACGCGATCATGGGCCTGTGGGGCGCGCCGGTGAAGCGGCCCGACGACGCGACGCAGGCGGTGCGCGCCGCCGTCAAGATGCAGAAGAAGGCGCAGCAGTACTCAGCCGAGCGGGTCAGGCAGGGCAAGCCGCCGCTGAAAGTCGGCATCGGCATCCACACCGGCCACGTGGTCGTGGGCAACATCGGCTCGTCCAAGGCGCTCAGCTACACCGCCATCGGCGATGGCGTGAACCTCGCCTCGCGCCTCTGCGGGGTGGCTCGCGAGGACATGATCGTCATCTCCGAGGAGTGCGCGCAGAAGGCCGGCAAGGACAAGTTCGTCCTCGAGGCGCTGCCGCCCGCCAAGGTGAAGAACCGCGAGCAGCCGGTCGAGATCTACCGGGTCCTCGAGGCCAAGGAAGACGCCTGAAACTTTCCGCGGCTGCCGCCCTGCTCGATCCGTCTGCGATGCTTTCGTTTGTGGACGACGGAGACGCAGCCGCGCCGGGACAAGCTGCCCTTCGGCGCCATCCAGCTCGACGGCGAGGGGCGGGTGAAGAGCTTCAACCGGTACGAATCAGCTCCAGACGACCATCTGGACGGCGGCGGCGACTGAGCCGAGCGCTGCTGTCTGACCGGCGTCGAGCAGGCCGCGCCGGGAGAGGATTTCTCGCGCGCGGGCGCGGGCGCGCGGGTGGTCGCGGCCGAACAGCGCCGCCTCCATGCGGAAGATGCTCACCAGCGCGAGCGTCATGGCGAGGCGCGGGCTCGCCTCGCGGCCGTCGAAGAGGGCGGCGCGCAACGTGTCCATCAGCTCCCCGCGATCGTCGAGCGCCTTGCGGCCGCGCGGCCGGTGGTGCGCCACGCAGAGCGCGAGCCGCTTGAGCCACTCGACGGTGGGCAGGGGCCGCGCGGAGGCGATCTCGCCCAGTGTCTCGTCGAGCGTGTCGTCGAGCGTGGGGTCGACGCTCAGCACCTCGATGGCCCCGTTGACCGCGATGCGCTGCTGTAGCACCAGCTCGAGCAGAGTGGCGGCGGTGGCGCGGCACGCGGGCGCGACGGTGGCGAGCGATCCGCGACCGTCGGGGTCGAGATCGAGCAGGGCCAGCGCCTCGTGCAGCGGTCGCGTACCATCCATCGGCGGCAAGGATAGCGCGCGCTGCGCCGCCGGCTGGAAGAAAACTTGCGGGAAAGGTCGGAACGGCCACACTAGGCTGCGTGGACGCCCCGCTCATCGAGAAGAAGCCTCGCGTGGTCTTCCAGCGCTGCCCGAACTGCCAGGCGCGCGCCGACGTGAGCACGACGGTGGCGGGGGCGCTGGTGCGCTGTGCCCGTTGCGCCGTTCGCTTCGAGGTCACCCGCGGCGACACGCCGCCGCCGCCGATGCCGCCCGATCCTGCGGCTCCGACCGTGACGTCGGCTGCAGCCGGTACGCCGACGGCGGACGCGGCCAAGCCCGAGTCGCCGTTCCCGCAGCTCGACGGCTTCACCGTCCACCAGCGGCTTGGCGTGGGCGGCATGGGCGAGGTGTATCGCTGCACCCGGCTCAGCGATGGCAAGTCGCTCGCGGTCAAGATCCTTTCGGCGCAGATGGCCGCCGTCCCCGACTACGTGCGCCGCTTCGGGCGCGAGGCGGCGGCGATGGCCCAGCTCGATCATCCCGGCATCGTGCGCATCCTCTCGCGCGGGCGGAGCGCGCAGCACTGCTGGATCGCCATGGAGCTGGTGGACGGCGTCTCGCTGCGCACGCACGTGTGGCAGGCAAAACCGTCGGTGCGGCAGCTCGCGCGGCTGCTCGCGCAGGTGGCCCACGCGCTCGCCTACGCGCACGCGCGGGCGGTGGTGCATCGCGATCTCAAGCCCGACAACGTGCTGGTGACCAAGGACCTGCGCACCAAGGTGCTCGACTTCGGGCTCGCGGGCCTGCATGCCGAGGGCGCCGAGTGCCTGACCCAGACGAACGTCGCGATGGGCACCGCGAACTACATGGCGCCCGAGCAGCGCAAGGACGCCAAGCGCGCCGACCACCGCGCCGATCTCTACTCGTTCGGGGTGATGGCGTACGAGCTTCTCACGGGCGAGCTGCCCATTGGGCGCTTCCCGTCGCCGTCGCGCGCGGTCCCGGGGCTCGACAAGGGTTGGGATGCGCTGATCGAGCGGTGCCTCGAGGTGGAGCCGTCGGCGCGGCCGCACAGCGCGCTCGAGCTCGCGCACGTGCTCGAGGCGCTCGCGGGCCTGCACAACGCGATGGAGCTCGCGCCGCGCACGCGCCGCAAGGCCGGCAAGTCGGGACTCTGGTCCTGGCTCGGGCTGGGCGCGGGGCTGGCGGTGGTGATGGGCGTGGCCGCGCTGCGCGTGTCGACCGATCACTCCGCGCATCGCCCGCTGGTGGAAGCCCACGCGCGCGCCGCCGTCCACAAGTCCGCGCGCCGCTGAAGGTCTGGCGGGGCGCGAATCGCGGGTGCTCGTCTACGCCTTGGTCCTGGGGCGATAGAAGATCACCATGGTGAGGCAGTGGAACTCGTTGTCGCTGGACTGGCTGAGGGTGCGGTCCACGATCTCCAAATCCGCGTTCGCGCGCAGCCACCGCGTCACCTGCTCGCCGAGATCCTCGCGCTCTCTCGCCTTGGTCGCCGAAAAGACTTTCACGCCTCGGAACATCCCGACCGCCCCCCTCGCGAATGACGCCTCATCTTCCATTCTGCCGCCCGCTTGTCAAATGTCCGCCCGTGCGTCGGCGCCGACTGTCGGCGACAGCCCATTCCCGCATTAGCCACTGGTCGCTCGCCTGCAGCGTCACTAGGATGGGCCCATGGCGTTGCCCGGCTCGTCGCTGCCGCCGAAAGATGCATTCCAGCGGCTCATCGAAGGTCTGCAGGCGTTCATCCGCGAGCACCTCGCCCTCGCCCGGGCCGAGGCGAAGGATGAGCTGCGGGCGCTCGCGCGCGACCTCGTGGTCGCCGCGGCCGGCCTGCCCTTCCTCCTGGTGGGCTATCTCCTGCTAATGCTCGCCACCGGTTTCGCGCTCGCGCTTTTGCTGCCCCACTGGGCGGCGTTCGGCATCGTCGCCGCGGTCAACCTCGGCACCGGCGCTGTGCTCACGCTCATCCTTGGCCGGCGCCTCGCCCGCAAGCGCGTGGCGCTGCCGCGGACCGGCGAGGAGCTTCAGCGCGACAAGCGGTGGGTGGCGCAACTCAAGAACGCGACCGACGTCCGGCCGCCGCCGGCGCTTTCCAAAGCGGCGGCGAACTTCGCGACAACGGAGGTGAAGCATGGCTGACACGAGCAGGGATTCGGCGGCGATCCGCGCCGGCATCGAGAGGGCGCGGATGGAGATCGAGGAGTCGGTTGCGGCGCTGCGGGCCAACGTGAACGAGACGCTCGACTGGCGGCACCTGGTGCGCCGGCACCCGGCCGCGGTCTTCGGCGGAGCGTTGGCGCTGGGCGTGCTCGTCGCGCGCTGGACGTCGAAGTGAGCGGCCCGGACGAGATTCCGGGAGGAGCCGCGCAGGTTCCCATGGACGAGATCCGCAAGCCGGGCGGGGCAAACCCTTCGCCCGACGTGGCCTTCCAGCAGGGCATCGAGCTCGGCCGCGAGTGGGCCCAGCAGGCGGCGGTCAAGGTCGCCGCCTGGGCGGAGGAGAACCCGGGGCAGATGATGCTCGCCGGGCTCGGGCTCGGGTTCGTTCTCGGGAAGCTCTTCTTCGCTCCGTCGCGCGAGGCCTTCGACATCGACGACTGAGTTCTTGCGGCACTGCAGCGCGACCGGCAGGATGCATCGGTGCCGGTCGCGGAGCTCCACCCGTTCGTGCTGCACTTCGCGGTGGCGCTGCTGCTGGCGGCGCCGGTCTGCGACGCGCTCGGTCTCCTGCTCCGACGCGAGCCGCTGCTCTACGCGGGGCGCTGGAACACGCTGCTGGGCGCGGGGGCGGCCGTGCTCGCGGTGGTCACCGGCCTCGCGGCCGAGGCGGCGCTGGGCCCGCACAGCGCAGCAGGCGAAGCGCTGCTGCAGCTTCACGAGGCGCTCGGCTACGTTCTGGTCGTGGTGTGGACGCCGGTGGCCGTGTGGCGCGGGCTCTCGAAGCTGGCGCTCCCGCAGCGCGCCCGCACGCTCTACCTCACGGCCGCGTTCGTCGGCGCGGCCATCACGCTGGCGCAGGCGGTGCTGGGCAGCGCGCTCGTTTATCGCCACGGCGTCGGCCTGTCCGCCGCCGCGCGCGTCGAGCCGACGCCCCACAGCACGACGCGCATCCCCGTCGACAAGACCGCCCACTGAGCCCTCGCGGCCAACACGATCGCTCGCTTCAGCTCTTGTCGGGATGGCGCGCGACGACGACGGTCTTGATGCCTCCGCGGACCATGAAGTCGCCCACCACCTCGCAGCGCCGCGGGCGCAGCGCGGAGACCAGGTCGTCCAGGATGCGGTTGGTCACCGCCTCGTGGAAGGCGCCCTCGTCGCGGAAGCTCCAGAGATAGAGCTTGAGGCTCTTGAGCTCGACGCAGAGGTCGCCGGGCGTGTACGCGATCCGGATGGTGGCGAAGTCCGGCTGCCCCGTCTTCGGGCAGACGCAGGTGAACTCGGGGCACTCGAAGCGGATCTCGTAGTCCCGCTTCGGGCTCGGGTTGGGGAAGGTGTCGAGGGATCGGGACGGCGCGCTCGGCATGCGCCGCTCCATAACATCAGGGCGCGCCGCCAGCATAGAAGACCTGGCTGTCGGCGCCGTTGCGCGGGTCCGACCAGGCGAATCGCAGCCGGGTGCCGTCGAAGAGGAACCCGAAGTAGTCGCCGAGGTACTCGCGCTGCGCGTTGCTGCGGTCCGGGTTGAACGGGTAGGCCGTGTCGCTGACGAGCTTGCCCGGCCCAAAGGTCGCGCCGCCGTCGGTGGAGATGGAGTACCAGGTGCCGCCCAGCCCGCCCTGCCGGTTGTCAAGCCAGCCGGCGAAGACGTGGCCGGTCGCGCGATCGACCTGCACCATGCTGAGGATGTGCTGGAAGCAGCCGGCCTGATCGTCCGACGGCCGCACCCGGTGCGCGACGGTCGGCGAAGACCCGCTGATGTCCACCATAGCGACGAGCGCGTCCCAGAGCGAGGGCGACGCGCCGGCCGGCGACCCCACGTAGCCGATGTACAGGTGGTGGCTCGTGTCGGCGGCGATCGAGGGCGGCTCGAAGAGCACCTGATCGTCCCCGGCGCTCACCGCGATCGGCGCCGACCAGTGCGCGCCGCGGTCGGTGCTTTTCACCAGCGTGATGGAGTTGGCGGTGCCGGCGTTGAGCTGACCGTAGGTGATGTAGACGAGATAGGCGGTGCCGCCGCTCGAGTCGGCCGGGTCGAACACCGGCATGCCCAGGCTGTGGCCCTTGCGGGTGTCGCCGTTCTCGACCTGTGTTTTGGTCTGCCAGGTCTTCCCGTGATCGGTCGAGATGGCGGTGTACAGGTGCTGCTGCGCGCTGTTGCCAATGGCGAACGAGAGCAGCACGTCTGCGAGGCGTCGGGGGAGACCGCGAGCCACGGCTTGTCCACCAAGAGCGCGCCGCTGCCGTTGTCTGCGGCGGTGGTGGCGCGGCTCGCCGGCGACCAGGTGGCGCCACCGTCGTCGGAGAAGGCGGTCTCGATGAACATGTCCTTCGGCTGCGCGGTGGTGCTGGTCTGGGCGGTGTACCCGACCCAGGCGTAGTGCATGCGCTCGTGCGCGGTGCCGTCGTTCCACCTCGAGGTCACCAGGACCGGGTCGGTCTGTGCGCCGCTGGTCGAAGACATGCGGCCCTTGTTGAGCCAGGTCTGACCGTCGTCGGTGGACTGCGAAACGCCGACGTAGCTACCGGTGCCGCCGAGGCCGATGTAGCCGATGGCCAGGCGACCCTTGCTGTCCCGCGTCAGCGAGTCCTCGGTGGCGAGCTGCGGTTTGGGGCTGATGTTCTGCGTGACGGCGATGTTCCTGCCGTCCGTCGTGCCGGGGATGTCCGGCGTGGCGCAGCCCGGGTTCGTCTGCGAAGGCTTGCAGCCGATGTCGCCGCCGAGCACGCCGGGCAGCGGCAGGCACTGGCCCAGGTAGGGGACGCAGAAGTGCTGCGAGAGGCCGACGTCGGCACACTTCGAGACGATGCCGCCGTGGAGCGCGCAGTCGGTCCAGCCCGCGCAGGGCCCGATGGCGCAGGTGCCGTTCACGCAGACCGAGTTGGTGGAACAGTCGTTGTTGACCACGCACTGGCCGCAGAAGCCGCAGCCGCGGGGTTGATGCTGGGAACGTTGGGGTCGTTGACCGGGCCGGCGTCGGGCGAGCCCGTGCCGCCGTCCGGTGTGCCGGCGCCGTCAGCGCAGACTCCGCTGGCTGGGCAGCACTGGTGCTGCGCGCCGGTTCGATCGATGGTGCACGCGTAGCCGGTGGGGCAGAGCGCTTCGGCGCAGTCCTGCATGCAGAAGAAGGCATTGTGCGCCGGATTCGAGACGCAGCGGCCGCCGCCCTTGCAGTCGGCGTCGCCCGTGCACGAGTCGCGGACTGGGGACGGAAGGCGCCGCACCTATAGGTCTTTGCAAGCGGGCGCTTCTTCGGTCGTCCGACCGATGCTGCACGGCGCCATCTAACCGCTTGCGGCCACGCCGGGCGTGCAGTATGAGACCGCTCAATGACACGGAAGGCAGAGCCTCCAAGTCGCCGCACCACGCGCCGCCGTCCGCCTGCGGCCTCCCCGTCCGAGCCGCCACGCACGCGCAAGGCGAAGCCGGCCCAAGTCGACGCCGGCTACGATGCAGACTTCGGCCTCGCACTGGCAGTGGTGCCCGCTCTCCGTCGCCGACCAGACGCTTAGCTCAGCCGGAAGTTGCTGGAGCGTATCGCCGTTTCCTGCGACGTTCCTCGAGCCGCGCCAGCGCTCGAAGACGCGCCGCGGCGAGGCATTCTCAGGCGAAGACTCGCCCGAGAGGCTTCCTTTTGTGTTGGCAAATGAAAACTTTGTCGCATGGCAACCCAGACCCTGCCGAACGCGTCTCCTCCTCCCTCCTTCTCGCGCCTGACCGAAGGCCGAGCCACCAACTCCTGGAAAGTGGCAATCCCTGTCGTGGTCGTGCTCGTGGCGTTCATTGCCGTGCTCGCGTATCTCGCCTCGCAGCTCACCAGCTCCGGCGACAAGCTGGCGGCGGCGCAGCGCGACTCCGAGCAAAGCCGCCAGAGCGTCGACGGCTTCCAGAAGCAGTCCTCGCAGCTGCAGGCGGAGAACGCGCTCCTCAAGAACGTGGGTCGCACCACGGTCCTGCTCGAGGCCGCAAAGCCGGTGGCCAAGTCGAAGAAGACCGTCGCTGTGGCCGCCCCGGCGGCGGGTTGGGCCGCAGCCACCTGGGGCGAGGCGCCTGACGGCAAGACCTGGCTGCGCGTCTCGGCTTACGGCCTGCAGGCGCCGGCGGACGGCAAGGCGTTCCACCTCTGGTTCACACCCGCAACGGGCGCGCCGGTCGATGCCGGCAAGCTCGATCCCGCCGCCGACGGCAGCGCATTCGCGATGATGAAGGATCTGCCCGCCGTAGACCAGGGCAAGAGCCTCGCGGTCTCCCTCGATGGTGACGGCGCCAAGGCGCCTGGCGACGCGTTGATGTCGGCGCAGCTCCCGGCGCTCAAGCCCACCCTGGCGCCGAAGTCCATTCCCGCAGCAGCCGTTGCCCCGGATGCTGTCAAGGCCGACGCAGCCGCGAAGACCGACGCAGCGAAGACCGAGGCAGCGCCCGCGAAGCCGTAAGCGCCGCGCGGCAGTAGGGCAACGCCGCGCAGTCGTGGTAGGAGGGCGGGCCATGAGACGGCTCGCCCTCTGCCTCGTTCTGGTCCTCGCCGCTGCTTGCCGGAACGCGGCCGCCGATCCCCTCGCCGCGGAGCGCAAGACCTGCCAGCAGCTCGCGGCCGACAAGCAGCTCAAGCCCGGCGTTTCGATCGACGACTGCGCCCGCCTGCTGCAGGCCGCCGACACCCGCGTGAACGCTAATCGCCAGGCAGAGGAGTTCGTCGATCGCCTGCAGCAGCTGGTCGCCGCCTCGCACCAGCAGCGCGACGCATCGCAGGACGAGCTGCTCAACGTGGTGGTGTCCAAGCTGCAGGGGCTCGGCAGGGTGGCGGTGCCGGCGGCGCTGTCGATGATGACCACCAGCATCGATCCCGACCTGCGCGCGCCGCTCGCGCGGGTGCTGGCGAGCGCGTGCGCCGCCGACTGCGTCGCGCACGAGTTCCACTGCATCGTGCCGGCGCTGCTCGAAGGGACCTCCGAGGACAAGCCCGCCGAGGTCCGGCGCGACTCGGCCGCGGCCCTGACGCGCTGCACCGGCGAGAAGGTCCTTGGCGAGCCTTCCGCGTGGCGCAAGTGGTGGGCCGACCGCGAGTCCCGCCCGTCGGCAGCTCGCTAACGATTCGCGGATTTTCAAGCGCTTCAGATCCTTGACCGAAGCGGGCGCTCGCCTCTACGCTGCGCTCCGCTTTCCACTTCCCAACAACGATCCGTTGGACCGCAACGGAAGACGACGAGAAGAGCCATGGGTGAAGAAGGACCTCCGAAGACAGAGATGATCAATCCCGCGCTGCTCGACGGGGTGTCTGCGAACTTCATTGTCAAGGGGCCGAACGGGGTCGAGAAGGCCTACCCGATGCGCCAGCTGGTGATGACCATCGGCCGGTCCGATCAGTGCGACATCCCGGTGAAGGACAGCTCGATGTCCGGGCGCCACTGCGAAGTCAGCAAGATCAATGGCGAGATCAAGGTCAAAGATGTGGGTTCGGCCAACGGCATCTGGCTGAACGGCGAGCGGGTCGAGGAGTGCGAGCTCTTCGACGGCGACGTCATCCGGCTCGGCCAGACCTCCATCCGCGTGGACGTGGTCGGCGGCCGCAAGCGCCCCGACGCGGGCCTCTCGCCCAAGCTGCTCGCCGCCATCATCGGCGGGGTCGTCATTCTCGCCGTGGCTGGCATCGCCATCGGCATGACCATGAAGAAGAAGGCGCAGCACAAGCGCGACCTAGCCACGCTGAGCTCGTTCGTGGCCGCCGCGCGCGAGGGGCAGAAGTCCAAGCCCTGCTCCGCCGCCGTCGACAAGGTCGCCGACGTGGCGAAGAGCATGAACTCGCTTGGCAAGCCCACCTGCGCGAACCCGCCCAAGGGCGACGACGCCAGGCGCGTGGTCGCAGGCTACAAGGAACTCGCCCGAACCGACGACCGCGTCGCCACCTCTATCAGCCAGTTCGCGGCCCAGTCCTCCAGCTCGACGGCGGCGCTGACCGGGTCGGTCGAGCAGATCGCCGACCCCGACCTGAAGGCCAAGGTCGCCGAGGCACAGGACCTGATCGAGCAGCGCTCGCAGGTAACCCAGACCTTCATCGCCGACTGGAAGAAGATGGGCCAGGCGACCAACACGTACGCGAGCCAGCTCGAGCAGGCGTTCATGCAGGGGAACAAAGGAGCCTGTGCCGCGGTGGATCGCGGCATCGCCGCCAAGAGCCCGCCCGAGGTGATGGTGGCCTGCAACAAGAACTTCGACAAGGCCAGGAACGCCGTCGAGGAGAAGCTCAAGGAAATCGACGACGTCGCCGGCGGTGGCACGGGTGAGGAAGCCGCCCCGAAAGAGTAGCCTTGTCTCTCTGGATCTTCGGCGCGCTCGCGATCGTTGTGATCGCGGGCGCGCTCGTCTTGGTGCTCTGGAAGGCGCGGCGTCTGCGGGCGCGACATCGGCGCGTCTTCGGGGCGCCCCTGCCGCGGCTGGCAGCCGATCGCGAGCGCCTGGTCGACGCCCCGCGCGCCCTCTACCACGGCACCCGCTTCGCCGACGGGGCCGCGCTGGTCGCAGAGGCCTGGAGCGCCGCGTGCGTGGGCGATCTCTACTGCACCAACGAGGCACTCTTCCTGCAGCGCGAGGAGCAGGGCGCGCTGCTTGTGATCCCGCTCGCCTGGGTCACCGAGGTCTCGCTGGTGCGCGGGCCTGCGCCGCTCGCCGGCAAGGATCTGCCGATGGTCCGGCTGCGCTGGTCGCGCGGCGGCGAGGCGCTCCAGTCGAACTTCTCACTGCGCGGCGGAATGGCGTCGCTGGAGCGGCTGCGGCGCGAGATCCACCTGCGCCAGGCCGACGTGAAGGCGCAGCTCCAGCCCTTCCTCGATCAAGTGCCGCGGCCATGAAGGTCGCCTGGCGGGCGCCGCGGCCATGAAGGTCACTTGCGTCGGCAGCGCGGACGCGTTCCACAGCGCGGGGCGCGGCCACACCTGCTGGCTGGTCGAGGATGAGCACGGCGCGGCGATGGTGGACTTCGGCGCCACCGCGCTCGCGGGGCTGCGGCGGCTCGGCCGCGATCCCGCGCAGGAGCTCGATACCGTCCACTTCACCCATCTTCATGGCGACCACATCGGTGGCTGGCCATTTTTACTGGTCGACGCGCAGTACCGCGCGCGGCGCTCGCGGCCCCTGCTCGTGACCGGGCCACCGGGCACGCGCGATCAGCTGCAGGCCCTGTGGGCCGCCTGCTATGCGGACACTGCGTCGCGACCGCTCGGCTTCGCCATCGACTTCCGCGAGCTGCTGCCGGGAAGCGCAGAGACGCTCGGGGGCCGGGAGGTGCGCGCCTTCCGGGCCCAGCACATGCGGCCGCCGCACATCGCGCTGTCGCTGCGCATCGGGAAGGTCGCCTTCACCGGCGACACCGGCGCTCACGAAGGACTCCGCGCGCTCGTCGAGGGCGCGGCGCTCCTCTGCGCCGAGTGCACCGATCTTGCGCCGGGGGTTCTGCGCGCCGCTCCGGAATACCCGGCTGGGGAGCGGCGGCATCTCTCGTGGGCCGAGCTGAGGGCGCTGCTGCCGGCGTGGGGCGTTCGCCGCGTGCTGCTCGCCCACCTCTCGGCCGAGGCCCGCGCCGCCTGTGCCGTGATTGAGCAGGAGGCCGCCGCCCTGGGGCTCGACCTGCGCGTCTGCGACGACGGGACCGCGGTCGAAGTGTAGAGTCCGCCCATGGATCGCATCGCGCAGCTGCGGAAATTCATCGAGGCCCAGCCGGACGAGGCGTTTCCCCGCTACGCGCTCGCGCTCGAGCTGAAGGGAGGAGGCGATGCCGCGGGTGCCGCCGTCGAGCTGGACGAGCTGTTGCGCCGCAAGCCCGATTATCTCGCCGCATATCTGCAGCAGGGAATGTTGCTGCAGACGCTCGAGCGCCCCAGCGACGCGCGCGCTGCCTTGAGCCGCGGTCAGGAGCTGGCGCGGCAGAAAAACGATCAGCACACGCTCTCCGAGCTCACCGCCGCCCTGGAATCCATGCCGTGATTGAACCCCTTGCAATGGCACCGAAATCAAGGGTGCTTTCCTTGACGAGTCTAATCCTTTCGAGCAGGATTCGGCATGCGCCATGAAACCGAAAAAAGTGCTCATCGTCGACGATTCAAAGCTGCTGCATCGGATGTTCGAGATGATGCTTCGGCAATATCCGCTCGTCCATGCCTATGACGGGCGCGAGGCGCTGGACCGGTTGAATGAGCACAAAGACGTCGATCTAATCCTGCTCGACATCAACATGCCTCGCATGAACGGCCTCGAGTTCCTCGCCGCGGTGAAAGGCAACGCGGAGCTCGAGCGCATCCCGGTGGTGATCATCACCACCGAGGGCACCGAGGACGACACCCAGCGCGGTCTCGACGCCGGCGCGGTGGCCTACGTGAAGAAGCCGTTCCGCAACGAAGAGCTCCTTGGCGTGATCAACCGGCTCACCGCGAGCCCGGCACCGTGAGCACGCTGCGCCCGATCGGCGAGGCGCTCCCGCTCCGCGCCGGCGTGGCGCTCGACGAGCTGCGCGCCACGCTTGACCGCGCGGCCGAGCTCGCGCGCGAGCTGAAGGGTCTACCCGTTCCCGCGGAGTCGGCCAGCGAGGACCTGGCCGCGCGCCTCGCCGACGTCGAGTCGGACCGCACCGAGCTGTCGCACCGGCTGTCGGAGTACGAACAGCAGGTGGGTCGGCTGATGAACCTCTATGTCGCCACCTACCAGCTGCACGCCACGCTTGACCCGGCCGAGGTGCAGGCGACCATCGCCGAGATCGCCATCAACCTGCTGGGCGCCGAGCGATTCGCGCTGATCTTCTGGAAGACCGACTCTGCCGAGTGCGAGATCGCGCTGCAGCAGGGCATGGAGGTCGACCCGAGTGGTTTCTACGCCAACAACACCTATGCCGGCGGCGATCCTGCGGTGGACGCGACCTTGTCCGACGGCGTGCTGCGCATCGGGCCCATCGACGGGTCGGACGTGCTCGCGGCGGTGCCGCTGACGGTGCAGGGCGCGACGGTGGGTGCCTTGGTCATCCTCAAGCTGTTCGCTCACAAGTCGGTGCTCCGGCCCGACGACCGCGACCTCCTCGACCTGCTCGCCGCCCACGCCGCCTCGGCGCTGTTTGCCGCGCGCGTCTACTCGAACACCGACCGCAAGCTCAAGACGTTGGAGAGCCTGGTCAAGCTCGTCAGGCGTCAGTAGCCTCAATGAGCCTCTCCGGCAACCTCGAGGACGTCTCGGTCGCAGACGCGCTCCAGTTCATCCACCTCGGTGGCCGGACCGGGACGCTCACGCTGACGGTCGGCGAGACTCGGGCGGAGATCGGCTTCCACCAGGGCCGGATCGTGAACGCCTGGGGACCGGGCTCCAAGCGGCTGGGCGAGCTGCTCCTCGACGAGAGCGTGATCGACGCGGGCACCCTGGCCGCGGCGCTCCAGCAGCAGGAGTCCGAGCACCCGCGCCGCTCGCTCGGGCAGATCCTGGTGGCGATGAAGGCGCTCGCGCCCGAGATCATGTACCGCGCGGTGCAACAGCAGATCGAGCACACGGTGCATGACCTGGTCGCCTGGACGCAGGGCACCTTCCATTTCGCCCTCGATGATCTCAAGCCCATCGACGACATCGCGGTCTTTCCCGGCGACGTGATCGGCCACCTCAACCTCGACACGCAGATGGTGCTGCTCGACGCGCTGCGGATCTTCGACGAGCGCAACCGCGACGCGCAGCTGGCGAAGGCGCCTACTCCGGCGCTGGGCGTGCCCAAGGTCGCGCCCGCGCCGATGGTCCCGCCGCCCGCGCCACGAGAGGGTTTCTCGCCCGCGCCGCGCCTGCCGGCCGAGCGCCCGCAAACCCCCGCGCGCGTCACCGCGACCGATCCGGTAGGCGAGCGAATGCGCCTCCAGATCATCTCGGCCGACCGGCAGCTCGCCGAGAAGCTGGCGCAGGCGATGCCTGCGGCGGAGGCGACGGTGGTGCGCCTGACGCTGCGCGAGGCCGGTACGCCGCCCCCCGGCGAGCAGCCGCCCATCGTGCTCATCGATTTGCGCGGTGGCGGCGTCGCGCTCGACGCCATCACCGGCCTGCGCCGCGCGCGGCCCCGCGCCACCATCCTCGCGGTGATCGACAGCGGCGTGCCGCTGGTGCAGGTGTACCAGGCGGGCGCGATGGCGGCCGTACCGGGCGAGGTCGGCATCATCCTCGCGTGCTTCCGATCGATGGCGGCCAACCGGCGCGACCTGCTCACCGGCGGCATCCGCGCCGAGAAGGTGAACGCAAACTTCGCCAAGCTGCGCCGCATCGTCGGCGACCTGCGGTCGGGGCTGATCTCGACCACCATTACGCTCAGCCTGATGAACATCATCAGCGAGTCGGTCGAGCGGGCCGTGCTCTTCCTCGTGCGCCGCGACGGGCTGGTGGCGCTGGGAGCGTTCGGGAACAGCCCGAGCGGCCAGCCGCTGGCGCAGCTCACCCGCGGCCTCAAGCTCCCGCTGACCGAGAAGAACGCGCTGGTGGACAGCCTCGCGGACGGGCAGGTGCGCTCATCCCTCTTCGACGACGCGCGCTTCCCCGAGCGCTTCGCAACCCTGGTGGGCCGGCCGCGGTCTGATCAGTGCGCGATCTTCCCCGTGCTCGGCGGGCAGCGGGTGATCGCCGTGGTGTACGCCGACAACGGGCTCATGAATCGCGCCATCGAGGAGATCGAGATCCTCGAGCTGGCGGCCGCGCAGGCGGGCCTCGCCTTCGAGAATGAATTGCTCCGACGACAGGCCGCGCAGCCTCACTAAACCGCCCGGCGAGGAAATCCTTTGAACACCAACGAAATCCTCACCGGACTGGAAGACCCGCAGTTGGCCGTGCGCGAGAAGGCCATCGCGCTGGCCGCGCGTCACGTCTCGCCCGAAGCGCTCGGCAGGCTGGTCGGAAACGACGAGAACGCGGTGCTGCGCAACTCGGCGCTGGCGGCGCTCGAGCGGCAGGGGCCCTACGCCACGCCGCACCTCGTTTCGCTCGCGCGCGGCAAGAACCTCGAGGTGGCGATGTTCGCGGTGCAGATCCTTTCGCGCATCAAGGATCCGTCCACCGTCGAGGCGCTCCTGCCTCTGGTCGAGCATCCCGACTCCAACGTCGCGCAGGCGGCCATCGAGGCGCTGGGCGCGCTCAAGGCCCGCGAGGCCGTGCCGGCGCTCATTCACCGGCTCGACGCCGATCTCTGGCTGCAGTTCGCGGCGGTGGCGGCGCTGGGCGAGATCGGCGACGCCCGCGCGGTGGAGCCGCTGCTCGACGCCATCCCCAACGAGATGCTCTCGGAGCCGGCGGTCGAGGCGCTGGGCCGCATCGCCGCACCCGAGTCGCTGCCGCGCCTGCTCGCGCTGCTCGCCGACCACGACCGGCTTCCGCTGCGCGACTTCGTGCTGCGCGCCGTGGCGGTGGTGCTCGAGGGGCACGCCGTTCCGCCCTCGGTGTTCACGCGCTTCCGGCGCAAGCTGCAGCTCGGTGATGAGAAGCAGCAGGCGCAGCTCGGCGACTACCTGGGCGGCCTGATCGGCTCGAGCGAGAGGGGGCTGGCGCGCGCGGCGGCGGCGCTCGCGCTCTCGGCCGAGTTGGAGAAGCTCTACCCGGTGGTGGTGCAGCGCGCGCTCGAAGGCGACGCGGAGGAGGCGCGCTGGACGGCCGCGCTCTGTCGCAGGCACGAGCGCTTGCTGCGGTCGGCTCTGCTCGGGCTGCTGAAGAACGCCGATGCGCGCGTGCGCCGCGCCGCGTTGGTGGCGACCCATGGCGACGTCCCGACCGTTCTGCCGCTCCTGCAGGATCCGGACGTGGCGGTGCGCGCCGCCGCCTGCCAGGCGCTGGGCCGCAGCCGCGACGTGTCGGCCATCCCGGCGCTGATCGAGCGCTTCGCGCAGGGCGTGCCGCAGGAATCGTCGGCCGCGGCCGAGGCGCTGGGTTGCATGCCCGGGCAGAGCCTGCTCGCGATGGCGCCGTTTCTCGAAGCAAAGGACCGCGTGCTCGCGGCGCTGGGCGTGCTGGAAGCGGCGAAGAGCCCGCTCTTCGAGGACAAGGTGATGGACCTGCTCGACGCAGAGGACGCGCCGGTGCGCCGCTCGGCGCTGCGGGTGCTGGTCAACCTCGACGGGGTGGACTTCGAGGACCACCTGGTTCGCAAGCTGGAAGATCCGGACGAGTCCGTGCGCATCGAGGCGGTCGAGCTGATCGTCCGCAACGGCTCGTCCCGCGCGGTGCCGGCGCTGATCGGACTGCTCGGCGTCGGCGACGACCTGCGCTACCACGTCATCCGGGCGCTCGGCCGGCTGCGCGCCACGGCAGCGGCCTCTTCGCTCGGGGTGCTCTTCGCGCGCGCGGGCGGGCACGAGCGGCTTGAAGTGGTCGCGGCGCTAATCCGCATCGCCGCGCCGGGCATCCTGCCTTTCCTGAAAACCCGCCTCGCCGAATCGGACGCCGAGGTCCGCCGCGTCGCCGCCGATGGACTCGCGCGCGTCGCCACCGTCGACGAGCTGCCGCTCCTGGTGCAGCTCGCGCAGGATCCAGACTGGAACCTCCGCAACCATGCCGGCTGGGGGCTGGGCCGGCTCGGGCTCGCCGAGGGCCGCGACGCGCTGCTTGCGCTGGTGCGCGACACCGAGGCGTTGGTGGCTCGAACGGCCCGCGCGGCGCTTGCCAAGCTGCCCGCCTGACGGCATCGAACCCTCGCGCAATTGCGGAGCTGAGGCTCGATGGAAAGAGTGTGGGGATGCGCTCTCTCTGCCTCTTCGCCACCGCGATGCTGCTTTCCGGATCTGTGGAGGCTCGCGTCGAGCGGCCGATGGGACGCGCGCCGCGGCCGTCGCAGCGCCTGCACGCGCCGAAGCTGTGGCAGGACCAGCAGGGCGCCTTCGCGCTGGAGCGGCCGGACGGCGAGCGCTGGACTTTTCAGGGCGGCGCGCGGGGGCCGGACGGCGACCTCCTGCCCCTGCTCGCGCTGTCCGAAGACAGCGGCGCGCAGTTCATCATCCAGAACGCCAACGGCTTGACGAACGTCAGGGCGCTCACCCGGTTGCTTGCCGCGCACCTGACCGAAGAGCAGCGCGTGCACGTCGAGGAGATCGAGCGAGTGCTCGCGCGCGGGGGCGAGGCGTACGCCTTCTCCTTCACCGTGGCGGACGAGGAGCGGGGCCGCGTCGCGGTGGTGAAGGCGGGCGACCACCTGGCGCTGGTGATCGCGTCCTGGCCGCTGGGGGCGCCGCCCTCCGTGTCCGAGGACGTCGAGGGAATGATCGGGTCGCTGGGGCCGGTACCCGGTGCGCTGCCGCCCGGCGCGTTCTAGCTCCACTCGGTCCTCCCCCCGCAGCAAGAAGTGGCGCGCTGAAAAAGTGAGGCGGCATCGGTTCTAGCTCCGCGTGCGCTCGCCGCGAATCTGCAGCGCCGCTTCGATCTCGGCGAGCGCCTGTGCAGGCGCGCGCTTGCCTTCCCGGGCGAGGCGGAACGCGGCGCGAGCGAGCTGGTCGTAGAGCGGGAGCAGCTCCGCCGACAGCGCCGCGCGGTGTGCGCCGAGGGTGGCGGCGTCGCCGCGCGCGATCGGTCCGGTGAGAGCCCGCGCGGCGGGCAGCACGCGCAGCCTGACGAGCGCGCCCAGCGAGAGCGGCAGCAGCGCCGCGCGTGCCTCCTCATCGCTGGCGCCCGTCGCCGCACGGAACGCGCGCGCGGCCTCTGCAAAGAGCGCCACGGCGCCGCCCGCAGCCATGGTTGCGGCCGCATGATAGAGCGGCCGCGCCTTGTCGCCGACCGCGAGCGGGGCCAGGCCGAGGGCCCGCGCCAGCTCCCTGATCGTTTTCCGCGCCGCGGGGCTCGAGCCCGCGATGCCCGCGGTGGCTCCGCGAAACGGCGCGCGCTCGCCGCGCACGATGGCGCGCAGCGGATGCAGCGAGCCCACCGCGGCGCCCTGCGCGCGCGCCGCCGCCAGCGCCGACAGCGGGAGCGCCCCGGAAAGGTGGAGGACGAGCTGCCCGGGCCCGACGTGCAGCGTCCGGCAGAGCGGCTCGACCGCCGCGTCCTTCACCGCGAGAAGGATCAAGTCGAACCGATCGAGCTCCGGCATCCGGACGGTCCAGCGCGCGAGCGGCGAGCGGTTCCAGCGCAGCCCGACCCGGTAGCCCGCGCGCGGCAGGGCGCGCGACAGCGCCTGACCCACCGCGCCGCCTCCGAGGATGGCGATCACGCGACGCCGTCGAGGACGAACTCGACGCCGCCCCTGGGCGCCGCGCGCGCGAGCAGCTTCTCGCCGGCGTGGACGCGGCCGGCGAGGATCTCATCGGCGAGCGGCGACTCCACCAGCCGCTGGATGGTCTGCCGCATCGGCCGCGCGCCCAGCGACGGCTGGAAGCCGCCCGCGTCGATCAGATGCTCGACCAGCCCCGGCCCGGTCCGGAAAGCGATGCGGCGCTCGTCCCAGAGCCTGCGCGACGAATCGGCGAGGAGCAGCAGCGCGATGCGCGCCACTTCCTCTCGCGCGAGCGGCGCGAACACCAGCCTCTCATCGAGGCGACCCCACAATTCCGGCGCGAATCCGGCGCGGGCCTGCTCCAGCGCGCGCGCCGCCTGCGGGTGCTCCATCGGCGTAGGCGGCTGCGTCCTGGCGAGCGACGGGTCGTCGCTGATGAAGCCCATCGCGCGGCCCGCGCCACCGCTGAATGCCCCGGCCCCGAGGTTGCTCGTCAGCGCCAGGATGGTGCCGCTGAAGTCGATGCGCCGCCCGCGGCCGTCGGTGAGCACGCCTTCATCGAGGATCTGCAGCAGGAGCTGCAGCACCGAGGGATGCGCCTTCTCCACCTCGTCGAGCAACACCACGCTCGCCGGCTTGCGCCGCACCGCCTCGGTGAGCTGCCCGCCCTCGCCGTAGCCCACATACCCCGGCGGGGCGCCCACCAGCCGCGCCACCGAATGCGCCTCGGCGTACTCGGAGAGATCGAGCCGCACCAGCTCGGCGTCCAGCTCCAGCGCGAGCGCGCGCGCGGTCTCGGTCTTGCCCACGCCCGACGGCCCGACCAGCAGGAACGACGCCAGCGGCCGCTGCGCGCTGAAGCCGGCGTAGTTGCGCCGGATGGCGCGCGCGATCACGCCGATGTTCGCCTCGTGCCCGACCACGCGCGCCGCCAGACGGCGCTCGAGGCTGAGGAAGCGCTCACCGTCGGGCGCGAGCAGCCGCTCCTCGGGCAGGCCAGCCATGCGCGCCACCACGCGGGCGATGTCGTCGCGCGAGACGGTCGCGCGGCCCTCGCGGCGCGCGCGCGAGCCGGCGAGGTCGATGGCCGCGAACGCCTTGTCGGGCAGGCAGCGGTCGCGCACGTAGCGCGCGGTGAGCGCCGCGGCGGCCTCCAGCGCCTCGGGCGAGAAGGCGACGCGGTGGTGGTCCTCGTAGCGCCGCGCGGCGCCTGCGAGGATGCGCACCGTCTCCCGCGGAGAGGGCTCGCGCACCAGCACCGGCACGAAGCGCCGCTCCAGCGCCGCGTCGCCCTGGATGTGCTTGCGGAACTCGTCATGCGTCGTGGCCCCGACGCAGGGGAACTCGCCCCGCGCCAGCGCCGCCTTGAGCTCGTTGGCCGCGTCCTGCGGGCCCTCGCCTGCCGAACCCGCGCCGATGAGCATGTGCAGCTCGTCGATGAAGACGACCACGCGGCCTTCGGCGCGCTTGACCTCGTCCTTGATCCCCAGCAGCCGCTCGCTGAACGAGCCGCGCAGCTGCGTGCCGGCGACCAGCCCGCCGACGTCGAGCTCGATGACCACGCGGCCATCGCTTTCCAAAGCGACCAGCCGCTGCGCCAGGCCCTCGACGATGGCGGTCTTGCCCACGCCCGGCTCGCCCACCAGCACCGGGTTGTTCGCGCGCCGCTTGCCGAGGATGTCGAGCACCTCCTCGACCTCGCGCTCGCGGCCGAGGGCCGGATCGAGCAGGCCCTGCGCCGCGAGCAGCGAGAGGTTGCGGCCGTGGGTGCAGAGGAAGGGATACTCGCGCGGGTCGAGCGCCTGCGAGGGGAGAGGCCGCGCTCCGGGGAGAGCGACGGGCGCCGCCAGCGACGGCGCCCCCGCCAGTGACCGCGCTGCCGAAGCCGCAGCTCCCGGCGTCGCGACCGACGGCATCTCCGGTGGCGGAAGGGTGGTGACCCGCGCGGGCGACGACGGCTGCGGCTGCGCGTGGGACGGCGCCGGCTGCGGCTGCGCGTGGGACGGCGCCGGCTGCGCTCGCGACGGCCCCGGCCGCGGCAGCTCGAAGCGCGCCGCCGCGCGGTGCTGCAAAGGCGTGTGCCCGACCGGCACCTCCTCGCGCGCGCGCCGCCGCGGCACAGCGCCAGTGAGATAGCCGAGCGCCGTGGTTCGCAGCGACGCGACCGGCGGCGCGCTCTTCTCCAGCAGCGCCGCCGCCACGCTCTTCGAGAGCCGCGTCAGCGCGACCAGGAGGTGCAGCCCCTCGGCCCGCTCGCTCTGGCAATCGTCGGCGAGCTGCCGCGCGCGCTCGAGCGCCTGCGCGAAGCTTCCCTCGGCCTCCTGCGGCCCCCCCCCGCGCGCCAGCTCCGCCAGCACCGCGTCCTCGTCGCAGCCGCGCTCGCGCAAGAGCACGTCGGCAGGGCCCGGCACGGTGAAGATCGCGAGCAGGAGGTGCGCCGTTCCCGGCGGCTGCGCGGCGCCGCGGGCGAGGTCCGCCGCCTCGGCGGCGATCTGCGAGAGCTCTGCGGAGTCGATGGCCATCGGTGCGGCGTACTCTCGCCCACCGTGATCCAGCGGTGCAAGAGCCAAAAAAAGATGCTAGCGAAGCGGCCGTGCGTCCACTGACCATCGGCATCGCCGGCGGCACCGCGAGCGGCAAGACCACCGTCGCGCGCCGCCTCGTCGAGCGCCTTGCGGGCCATCCCATCGCCTTCCTCGATCAGGACGCGTATTACCGCGACCTCGCCGACGTTCCTCTCGAGGAGCGCAAGGCGTTCAATTTCGACCACCCCGACGCCTTCGATACCGACCTGCTCGTCGCCCATCTGCAGGAACTGAAAGCGGGCAAGGCCATCGAGAAGCCGGTCTACAGCTTCACCGAGCACTCGCGCACCGCCGATACCGTCCGGGTCAACCCGGGCGACGCCATCATCCTCGAGGGCATCCTGGTGCTGGCGCTCGAGCCGGTGCGCAGGGAGCTGGACGTCAAGGTGTTCGTCGATTCCGACGCCGACGTGCGCGTCATTCGCCGCCTCTCGCGCGACATCAAAGAGCGCGGCCGCGATTTCGACGGCGTCATCGAGCAATACTTCCGCACCGTGCGCCCGATGCACTTCGGATTCGTCGAGCCGTCGAAGCGCTATGCGGACATCATCATTCCCCACGGCGGAATGAACGAGATCGCGATTGAAATGGTCGCGGGCGCGGTGCGCCAGAAACTGAGGTGATCGCCAGGATGCGCCTCGAAGGCTCGTGCCAGTGCGGCAAGACCAGCTTTACCGTCGATTCCGATACGCCCGTTCCCTATATGATCTGCTTCTGCTCGATTTGCCGGAAGCTGTCCGGCGCGACGGGCGGCTGCAATATCATGGGAAAGCGCGCGACTCTGCGGGTGCGCGGCAAGCGATATCTCCGCGAACACCACGCTCGGGTCCGCAATCCGGGCGAGCGGACGTTTGTCTCCAAGGGCGGGCGCTGGTTCTGCGGAGAATGCGGAACGCATTTATATGCGCTCGACGAGGCTTATCCCGAGGGCGTCTGGCCCAATGCCGGGGCAATCGATACCGAGCTGCCCGAAGCGCCCAGCAATGTCTTCGTGATGACGCGCTTCAAGCCGCGCTGGGTCCGTATCAGCGGCCGCGGCCCGCGGTATCCTGTCTATCCAAAGCTCTCGATCGCGCAATGGCATGAGCAGCATTGGAAATGAAGCGGTGGCCAGCTCGGCCCCCTGCGTGTCGTTCGAGGATGCGAACGCTCTTCTTGCTCGTCCTCCTCCCCGTTGCCGCGAATGCCGCCAACCTTCGCTTCGAGGCGGGGGGAGGATTCGCTGCGGAACAGAGCCCCAGCCAGGTGTTCCTGGTCGCGCAGGGTGGTGCCGGGGTCGATTTCGGTTACGTCGAGCCGGGGATCTCCCTCAGCTATTTCGACGGTGGCAATCGCGGGCATGTGACCGACGAACGCTACGACGGAAGTCTCCAGGCCTGGAGCGCGGTCGCGCTGCTGCGCTTTCACTCGGCGGGCGCGCACCAATTCGTGTTCGGACTGGGCGCGGGCGTGGGGCAGGTCAAGCTGTCTGAAGCCATGGGCACTTTGGTCGCGTATCGCGGCGCGGTTGCGGCCGCGACTCGCGTCGAGGCGGGCTATCGTTACTCCGGCGAGACCCTCTCCCTCGGCCTCGGGCTTGGCCTGCACATCTTCAACCGGGTTACTCAAAGTGACGGGCCCACCGGCTCGTTCGGCGCCTGGGCGCTCGTCCTGACCATCGGCGCCCGCGTCCCGCCGTTTTAACCTGCGGCGAGGACTCAGGCCTTGCGGACGACGTGGCCCTTCGAGTCCAGCTTATAGGCCGGAGGCAATGCGGCCTCGACCTTCGGGGTATAGCCCTTCACGTCCCAGGTGGAGTCGGCGAGCAGCCCGGCCAGCGCCTCGCGGACGCGCGCATTCGAGCACTCGTGCGCCTTCAGGAAGTGCTGGAGCAGCGGCTCGCGGCCCACCTCGCCGTCCTGCCGCGCGATCACCTGCGCGGTGGCGATCTGCACCTCGTCGTCCATGTCCTCGAGGAAGGGCAGCACGGCGGGCGCGATCTCCGGGTCCTTGTGCTCGCCGAGCGCGTGCAGGATCAGGACCTTCTTCTCGGGCACGCGGCTGTACTCGGCGCCGACCTTGTGCGCGACCTCAACGAGGAATTTCACCACCTCCTGCTCGGGCAAGAGGTCTGCCAGCGCCTTGAGCGGCCAGGCGATCTCGTCGCGGGTGAGGATGAACTTCTTGATCGGCTGCAGCGCGAGATCCTCGGAGTCGAGGAGGATGGCGTGGACGCGCTGCTTCTCTTCGTCGTCGGTGATGCCCGGATCGACGCGGATGGTGTAGCGCATCAAGAGCGACTCGATGGCTGCCTCGCTGCGCAGCTTGCCGAGTTCCTCGATGGCGCCCTGCCGGTTTTCCGGCGGGCCGAACTTTTCCATCAGCTTTTTCTGCAGGCGGCCCGCGCGCTGCTCCGGGGTGCCGCCGATGCCGAGCATGTCGAATAATCCCATGGCGTCCTTTTACAGCGCGACGTCCTTCCGCACATCGGCTTTGTACAGCTTCTCCAGCGGCGCCGCCGCCGCCGCCGCTTCGGGCGAATCGGGCAGCACGATCTGCAGCACGACGTAGAGGTCGCCGCGGGGCGCGCCGGTGGCGCCCGAGCGCAGGGCCGGCAGGCCGCGACCGCGCAGGCGCAGCTTGCGGCCGCTCTGCGAGCCGGGCGGGATCTTGAGCTTCACCGCGCCCTCGAAGGTGTGCGCGGTGACCTCGGCGCCGTTGAGCGCCTCGCCGACGGTGATGGGCAGGTCGAACGAGAGGTCGCGTCCGCTCACGCGCACGGTCGAGTGCTCGCGGACGGTGATGCGCAGGTATAGATCGCCGGACTCTCCGCCGCGCTCGCCCAGGCCGCCCTGGCCGGGCAGTCGCACCCGCGAGCCGGTCTCGACGCCGGCGGGGATCTTTACCTTGAGCCGCGCGATCTCGGTGACGCTGCCTTCACCGCCGCAGCGCGGGCAGGGCTCCTTGATCTCGCCGCTGCCCATGCAGCGGGGGCAGGTGCCGCGGAAGAGGCCGCCCATCTGCACCTCGCCGGTGCCGTTGCACTGCGGGCATTGGGCCGGCTTCGACCCGGGGCGCGCGCCGGTGCCGTGGCATTCGGCGCAGCGGGCGGGGCGGCTGACCGCGATCTCGCGCTCGGCGCCGAGCACCGCGTCCCGCAGGTCCACCTCGATTGCGGTCTCGGCGTCGTCGCCCGGCGCGGGCTCGACTCGCGCGCGACGCGCCCGGCCCGTCTGGCGCCGGCCGAAGATGTCGCCGAACATCGAGCCCAGATCGGCGGGGTCGAAGCTTTCGCCGCCGCCGAACCCGCCGCCCCCGGCCGTCTGCTGTGCGTGGAACTGGCGCGCCTTGGCCTCGTCGAAGCCAGGCCGCGTCGCCACCTCGCCGAACTCGTCAAAGAGGGCGCGCTTCTTCGGATCGCCGATGACGTCGAACGCGCCCGAGACGTCCTTGAATTTCTCCTCCGACTTCTTGTCGCCCGGGTTGACGTCGGGATGCAGCTTCTTGGCGAGCTTTCGGTAGGCCTTCTTGATCTCCTCGGCGGTGGCGCTCTTTGACACGCCGAGCGTGGCGTAGGGATCCTTCATAGGGGCGGTGACCGTAACCACCTGACCGGGGGTGGTCAATGATCAGCATCTTCAATTGACCTGCGAACGCGCCGCTCGCTACCCTCTGCCGATGCGCGTCGCCGCAGCCATCGCAGCCCTGCTCGCCGCGCTGCCGGCGCGCGCGCAGTCCGGGCCCGCCCGCCAGCTGCTCGACGAGGTGGTCGCGGTGGTCGAGGCGCACGCGATCACGCTCTCCGAGCTCGCGGCCGAGACCCGCCTGAAGATGATTGAGGCACAGGGTCCGGGCGCCGCCGACGCGGTGCTGGACCGCAAGCTGCTCTCGGCGTCGCTGCGGCGCATCGTCGAGGAGCGCGTGGTGTTGGGCGAGGTCGAGCGGCTCAAGCTCTTCGACCTCGAGCGCAGCGAAGTGGACAACCTGCTCGCTCGCCTCCGCGCCCGCTTCCCGACCGTCCAGAAGTACGAGGCGTTCACGCGCTCGGTCGAGCTGACCGAGGACGAGATCGGCGCCGTCCTCGCGCGCGAGCTACGCGTCGCGCGCTACCTGGACAACCGGCTCAAGCTCGCCGCCGAGCTGCGCGAGAGCGAGCTCGACGAGGCGGCGGCCGGGCGCAAGATGGGCAAGGCCGAGCGCGAGCTCTTGCGGCAGCGGCTGCAGAAGGAGAAGTACCTGCGGTTGCTGGCCGAGCTCCTGCAGGATTTGCGCAAGCGCGCCGACGTGCGCGTGCTGGATCCGCTCGACGCAGACGATGCGGGCGCGCGCCCCGGGAAGGCGGGCTGAAGCGGTGGCGGTGCGCGCGCGGGCCAGGCTGGAGCTCCGGCGCATGCGGCCGGACGACCTGGAAGAGGTGATGGTGATCGAGCGGGCGGCCTTCAAGCACCCCTGGTCCACCGAGCTGTTCCGCCGCGAGCTGGAGCACGACTGGAGCACCATCCTCGTCGCCATCGAGCCGCTCACCAGCGCGGCGCAGGGCAAGGACAGCGAGCGGATCGTCGCCTTCCTCATCTACTGGCTGGTGCATGACGAGGTCCATATTCTCAATGTAGCAGTCGCCATGGACCACCGGCGCAAGGGAATCGCGCGGATGCTGATGGCCGAGACGGAGAGGCGTGCGGATCTGGCCAACGCCTCGCTGATGACGCTCGAGGTGCGCAGGTCCAACCTCGGCGCGCTGGAGCTGTACCGCGAGTTCGACTACCGCGCCGTCGGCGTGCGGCCGAACTACTACATCGACGAGGGCGAGGACGCGATCGTGATGGTCAAGGAGCTGCGCAAGCCGTCGCGGTAGCCGGGGAGCCCAGGATGAGCGCTCTCGTGAGGCGCGCAGGCGAACCTATTCCGACTACGGCGCGCGGCGTTTGCCTTCGCGGGAGCGCAGCGCCGCCGCGATGTCGTCCAGCCCCATGCCGTGCCCCTGCAGCAGCACCAGCGCGTGGTAGACGAGGTCGGCCGCCTCGTGGGCGATCTCGTCGCGCTTCCCGCGCAGCGAGGCCACGATCAGCTCGGCCGACTCCTCGCCCACTTTCTTGTGCCGCAGCGCCTCGTCGGCGAAGAGCTTGGCGGTGTACGAACCTTCGGGGGGCGCAGCGCGGCGCGCTTTGAGCACCTTCTCGAGCTCGCCGAGCGTGACGCCCGCGCTCTCGGGGGCCTCGGGCGCACCGTCGACGCGCTCGAAGAAGCAGGAGCGGGCGCCGGTGTGGCAGGCCGGCCCCGCGGGCTCGACCCGTACCAGCACGGCGTCGTGATCGCAGTCGGTGCGCAAGGACTTGACCTCCTGCGTATTGCCCGAGGTCGCGCCCTTGACCCACAGCTCTTTGCGGCTGCGGCTCCAGAAGGTGGTCCGGCCGGTGGCGAGCGTGGCCACCAGGCTCTCGCGCGACATCCAGGCGAGCGTCAGGACCTCGCCGGTGCGCGCGTCCTGCACCACGGCGGGGATCAGGCCCTGCGCATCCCAGGTCAGGTCGTCGGGCTTCACCAAGCCTCCATCGAAAGAAATGAATGAACCGGCATCGGTCAGTCGATCCGCATCGGGAAGCCGCGCGCGGCGCACGCCTGCTTGACCGCGGCGATGGAGAGCGTGCCGAAGTGGAACACGCTCGCGGCCAGCGCCGCCGCCGCGCCGGCTTCGAACGCGTCGGCGAAGTGCTCCGGCGTGCCGGCGCCGCCGCTCGCGATCACCGGCACCGGCACCGCGGCGCAGACGGCGCGGATGAGCTCGAGCGCGAACCCGCGCCCGACGCCGTCGTGATCCATCGAGGTGAGCAGGATCTCGCCGGCTCCGCGATCGACCGCCTCGCGCGCCCAGTCGATGGCGTCGAGCCCGGTGCCGCGCGTACCGCCGTGCGAGCGCACCTCCCAGCCCGGGCCGCGCGCGCGCGCGTCGATGGCGACCATGGCGCTCTGGCTGCCGGCCAACCGGGCCACCGCAGTGATGAGCGCCGGGTCGGCGATGGCGGCGCTGTTCATCGAGACCTTGTCGGCGCCGCCGCGCAGCAACTTCTCGGCGTCGGCGGCGCTGCGGACGCCGCCACCCACCGCGAACGGGATCGACAGCTCCAAAGCCACCCGCTCCACCAGCAGCGCGAGCGTGCCGCGGCCTTCGATCGAGGCCGAGATGTCGAGGAAGCAGAGCTCGTCGGCGCCGGCCGCGCCGTACGCCTTGGCCTGCTCGACCGGATCGCCCGCGTCGCGCAGCGCGGCGAAGCGGACGCCCTTGACCACGCGGCCGTCCTTGACGTCGAGGCAGGGAATGATCCGGCGCGTCAGCACGGTCCCTCCAGCGCCCGCTGGCCTTCGCGCACCGAGAAGCGGTTTTCGTAGAGCGCGGTGCCGGCGATGGCGCCCGCCAGCGTGTGCAGCCCGGCGGCGGCGAGCACGCGCAGGTGCGAGAGTTCGCCTGCGCCACCGGAAGCGATCAGGTGCGCATCGGGCGCGGCCTCGCTGACCGCGCGCAGGAGCCCGAGGTCGAAGCCTTCGAGCGTGCCGTCCCGGGCCACGGCGGTGACCACCAGGAAACGCACGCCCAGCGCCGAGAGCGCGCGCGAGAGCTCCGCGGCGCCTGGTCCGCGTGCCTCGGTCCAGCCGCGGGTGGCGGCGCGGCCGTCCTTGATATCGATGCCGCAGGCCACGCGATCCGCGCCGAGCGCGGCCACCGCCTCGCCCGCGAGCGCCGGCCGCTCGATCATCGCGGTGCCGAAGATGACCCGGCCCGCGCCCGCGTCGAGCGTAGCTTGCGCGGCCTTCAGGTCGCGGATCCCGCCGCCCACTTGCACCAGCGCCGGTGCGGCCGCGCGTGCGATCGCCGCGATCAGCGAGAGCTGCCGCTTTCCGCCGAACGCCGCGTCGAGATCGACCACGTGCACCACGCTCGCGCCCTGCTCGACGAACGCGCGCGCCTGCGCGGGCGGATCGTCGCTGTAGACGCGCGCCGTCTTGCGGTCGCCCTGGTGCAGCCGCACCGCGCGGCCCTCGAGCAGGTCGATGGCGGGGTAGAGGAGCGGGATCATTGGGCGAGGAACCGCCGCAGCAGCTCTTCGCCGTCGCGCGCGCTCTTCTCCGGGTGGTGCTGCACGCCGAAGAGCGTCCCCTGCTGCACCACCGCGGCGATGGAGACGCTGCCGTGGTGGACGACGGCCCGGACGATCTCCGCGGGCGCCTCGCAGCGATACGAATTCGCGAAGTACGCCCAGCCCGGCGCCTGCTCGTCCACGAGCGGGCTCTTGGCTTTCGGCTCCAGCCGCTGCCAGCCGATGTGCGGCACCTGCACGTCCGCCGGCAGCCGCGTCACCCGGCCCGGCAGGAAGCCCAGGCCCTTGCGCGTGCCGTCCTCGTCGCCCTCCTCGAAGAGGATCTGCATGCCGAGGCAGATGCCCAGCACCGGCACGCTGCGCCCGAGCGCTTGAGCAAGCGCGTCGCGGAAGCGCGCTACCCGCTCCATCCCGAGGCCGAAGGCGGCGACGCCCGGCAACACGATGCGGCGGGCCTTCGCCAACTCCGCCGGATCGCTCGACAGCACCGGCTCGCCGCCCGCGCGCTTCAAGGCCTGCAGCACCGAGCCCAGATTGCCGAGCCCGAGATCGATGACGGCCAGGCTCACAGCACGCCCTTGGTGCTGGGAATGCCGGTGACGCGCGCGTCGTGCTCGACCGCCTGCCGGAGCGCGCGCGCGAACGACTTGAAGACCGCCTCGGCGCCGTGGTGGAAGTCGCGACCCGTCAATAGATCGATGTGAATATTGCAGCGCGCGTTGTCGGCGATGGCCTTGAAGAAGCCCTCGAGCACGCTCAGGTCCATCGCGCTGCGCGGTCCCTGGTCCACCGCGACGTTCCACGCCAGATAGCTGCGCCCCGAGAGATCGACCACGCTGCGCGCCAGCGCTTCGTCGAGCGGAAAGTAGAAGTGGCCCGCGCGCGCGATGCCCTTGCGGTCGCCCAGCGCCTGATCGATGGCGCTGCCGAGCGCGATGCCGGTGTCCTCGACGGTGTGGTGCTGGTCGATGTGCAGGTCGCCCTTGCACTGGATCTTCGCGTCGAGAGCGCCGTGCTTGCAGAGCGTCTCGAGCATGTGATCGAAGAAGGGGATGCCGGTCGAGACGTCGGCCTTGCCGGTGCCGTCGAGCTCGACCGTCACCTCGAGCTGCGTCTCCTTCGTCTTGCGCTCAATTTTCCCGGTGCGGCTCATGGCTTCTCTCCGGCGGCGGCGAGCAGGTGGCCGAGCACACGCGAGGTGTCTCCCGGCGCCGCGATGTGAGCGTAGAGGATCGGCGCGCCCCGCGCCTGCGCCGCGCGTGCCGCTGTCTGGTCGTCAGCGGTGTCGCCGACGAAGAGCACCTGCGCGCCGCGCGGAGCGCCCTTCAGGAGCGCCTGGGCCAGCGAGATCAGGCCAGCGGGGTCGGGCTTGCGCGGCCGGCCGTCGGACACCCAGCAGAGCTCGTCGCCGATGCTCATGCCGGTGCGCTCGAGCGCGAGCCGGGCCTCGCCCGGATTGCGCCCGGTGAAGAGCGCCAGCCGGAAGCGCCGCGCCACCTCTTGCAACAGTGTTGCATCTACCAGGAGCGTCTCGCGCTGCCAGTAGCCCTCCCCGGTCCAGTCGAAGCCGAAGAGCTGCTGGCAGCGATCGCCGCCGTACAGCTCGCCGCAGGTGCGCACGAGCGCCTTGGCGTCGAGGGCTTTTCGAACCTCGTCGCTGAAGGTGCGGCCGCGGTAGAGGCCATCGACGCCTTCGCCGCGCGCGCTCTCGAGGAAGTGCGCGAGCGAGGGCGCGGCGCCCAGCGCTCTTAGATAAAGGAGCAGGGCGAGGCCGCGCGCCATCTCCCAGTCGTCGTTGAAGCCGCCGGCCTCCTTGAACGCAGCGACCTCGGCTTTGCTTTCGAACGGCACCGCGCGCGCTCGCTCTTCGCCGACCAGCTCCGCGATGGCGCGGCGGGCGGCCTCCTCGGCGACGGCGTGGTAGCTCACGGTGGCATCGAGGAGCACGCCGTCCACGTCGAAGATCACACCGCGCACGGCGGCGAGGTTGCCGAGCGTGACGCCGCCAGCGGCTGCCGCGCCGTCCGTTCGCGCGCCGTCCGTTCGCGCGCCGCTCACGTCTCGGCCCGCATCGCCGCGAGGAAGGCGTCGTTGGCCGCGGGTGCGCCGATGCTCACGCGCAGAGCCCGCGAGAGATCCTGCGCGCCCGAGACGTTGCGGATGAGCACGCCCCGGCGGGAGAGCGCCGCGTGCAGCTCGGCAGCGGGCCGCTTCTCCTGCTCGAAGAGAAGAAAGTTCGCGCCGCTCGGGTGCACGCTCATCCCCATGCTCTCCAGCCCGCGCGCGACCCGCTGCCGCTCGCGCTGCACCAGCCCCACGCGCTCGGCGACCAGATCCGGCCGCGCGATCAGCTCGCGCGCCACCAGACAAGTGACCGCGCTCAGGTTGTACGGCAGCTGGAGCTTGCGCAGCTCGGCGCACAGCTTCGCGTCGGCCAGCAGGCAGCCGCAGCGCAAAGATGCCGCCGCGAGGGCCTTGGAGAAGGTGCGGAAGAGCACCAGCCGCGGGTGGAGCTTGAGCAGTGGCGCGAAGTCCTGGCCGCTGAAGTCGCGGTAGGCCTCGTCCACGCCGACGAGGCAGTCCGTCGCGGCCAGGAGCCGCTGCAGGTCGCCTTCGTCCAGCGTGGTGCCGGTGGGATTGTTGGGCGAGGCGATCAGCACCAGCTTCGCGCCGCGCGCCGCCTGCGCGAGCGCCGCGACGTCGAAGTGGAACTCCGCGCCCTGCCGCAGCGGGACCTCGCGCACCTCGGCGCCGAGGGCTCTGGCCTGCAGCGCGTAGAGCGAGAACGACGGCTGCGCAACGGCGACCACCTCGCCGGGCGAGACACAGGCGAAGAGGAGCAGCTGCAGCAGCTCGTTGGAGCCGTTGCCGACCAGCACGCCGGCCGCGTCCACCCGGTAGGCGCGCGCGAGGTCCTGCGCCAGGAGCGCGCCGTCGGTGATGGGGTACTTCGACCAGTCGGCCGCGAGCACGCGCGCGGTCAGCTCGCGTTTGAGCTCTTCGGGGAGGTCGTAGGGGCTCTCGTTGAGATGCAGCGGCACCGCGGCAGGATCGCGCGGTGGACCGTAGGCGGCGAGCGGGCGAAGGGTCTCGCGGACAAAGCTCTCGGGCGCGCGGGGCGTCGTCATTCACGCCTCCGCGTTCCGCTCCGGACCGTCGTCGGCGAAGGCGCCTTCTCCGCATCCCTCCGCGTCGCTCCGCCGGTCGCCGGCTCTGGCGGGCTCGCGCCCGTCGCGCGGACCTCGACGGCGCGTGCGTGCGCGTGCAGACCCTCCGCGTGCGCGAGCGCGGCGATGGCGGGGCCGTCCTGCGCGAGCTGCGCGGCGCTGTAGTCGATCACGTTCTGGCGGCGCACGAAGTCCGCCGCGCCGAGCGGCGAGGCAAAGCGCGCCGTGCCCGAGGTGGGCAGCGTGTGGTTCGGCCCCGCGAGGTAGTCGCCGACGGGCACCGGCGCGTGCGGGCCGACGAACACCGCCGCGGCGCGCGGGACCTTCGCCACCGCGGCGGCCGCGTCCTCGAGCAAAAGCTCGAGATGCTCGGGCGCCAGCTGGTTCGCGAGCGCGAGCGCCTCGTCGAGCGTCCGGGTGACGATGGCTGCGCCGCGCGCCTGCAGCGCTTCCAGAGCGACCGCGCCGATGGTCTCGCGGCCGAGCGCTGCGACCACCGCGCGCGCGAGCGCTGCATCGGGCGTGATCAGGAGCGCCAGCGCCAGCGGGTCGTGCTCGGCCTGCGCGATCAGATCGACCGCGACCAGCGCGGGGTCGGCGCTTCCGTCGGCGACGATCACCACTTCGGTGGGGCCGGCAAGCGAGTCGATGCGCACCTCGCCCGCGAGCTGCTTCTTCGCCTCGGTGACGTAGGCGTTGCCCGGCCCGACGATCACGTCCACCCGCGGAATGCGCTGCGTTCCGATGGCGAGCGCGGCCACCGCCTGCGCCCCACCCGCGCGCAGGATGCGCGTCGCGCCGGCGATGCGTGCGGCGGCCGCGACCTCGGGAAGGATCGAGCCGTCCCGGCGGGGCGGCGTCGCGACGATGACGTCCGGCACGCCCGCGAGCCGCGCCACCGCGGCGGTCATGATCACCGTCGAGGGATAAGCGGCGCGGCCGCCGGGCACGTAGCAGGCGGCGCGCTCGAGCGGCAGCGTCAGGCAGCGCACGGTGCCGCCCGCGTCGAGGCGCTGCTGATAGGATGGCGGGATCTGCGGCGCGTGGAACGCCCGCACGCGCGCGGCCGCCAGCTCGAGCGCGGCGCGCACCTCGAGAGGACACGCGGCGGCGAGCGCGTCCCAGCTCTGCTCGTCGAGGAAGGGATCGTCGAGCGTGGGGCCATCGAAGCGCGCGGTCAGCTCGCGCACCGCCGCGTCGCCGCGCGCGCGAACGTCCGCGATGATGGCGGCCACCGCGGGCGCGACCGACGCCGGCGCAACTCCGGCGGCGCGCAGCGACTGCGCATCTGCTGCATCGAGGATGCGGATCACGGCGCCTCCAGCCTGAGAATCACGTTCCCTCCAGCTTGTCGAGCAGCGGCAAAAGCGTCTCCAGCTTGAGTCGATAGGAGGCGCGGTTCACCACCAGCCGCGCGGTGATCTGGTGCAGCTCGTCCACCACCACCAGGCCGTTCTCCTCGAGCGTTCGGCCGCTCTCGACCAGATCGACGATGGCGTCCGCCAGCCCCGAGACCGCGGCCAGCTCGACCGAGCCCGACAGCCGCACCAGGTCGACCGGCACGCCCTTGCGCGCGAACCACCGCGCCGCGAGCCGCGGGTACTTGCTGGCGATGCGGAGCGACCGGCCCAGCTCGGCTGCGTCGGCGAGCTGGTCGCGCGCGATGCGGCTGTCCTTCGGCGCCGCCAGGCAGAGCCGGCAGCGGCCGAAGCCGAAGTCGATCGGCACCAGCAGGTCGGCCGCGGACTCGAGCACCTGATCGAGTCCGCAGACGCCGATGTCCGCCGCCCCGCGCTCGACGTAGAGCGGGACGTCGCCGTCCTTGAGCACCAGGAAACGCGCCTTGGCGCCGGCCGGGACGATCAGACGGCGCGTGCTGCCCGGCTCCTCGTCGGGGACGATGCCGGCGGCGGCGAAGCGCTCCAGCGCCGGCTTCTGCAGGCGGCCCTTGGGCAGCGCGATGGTCAGCATGCGGCCGCCAGCGGCACCAGCGCGTCGAGCTCCAGCGAGAAGCCGACCGCGGGCCGCGGGTCGCCGAAGCGGCCGAGCAGGGTGTCGTAACGGCCGCCGCCGCCCACCGGTCGCGGCGCGCCCGCGGCGTAGAGGTTGAAGACCAGGCCGGTGTAGTAGCCGAGCCCGCGCACTTCCCCCAGGTCCACCTCGAGCTCGGCGCCCAGGCTCTTGGCGCGCGCGGCGGCGAGCGTGGCGGAGAGCCGCTCCAGCGCGAGCGTCGCATCGTCCGACGGGGAGAGCTGCGCGGCGCGCTGGAGGAGCGATTGCGCGTCCTGCTGTGCGCGTGGCGGCCTGGCGAGGAGCAGCAGCGCGTCGCGGGGCCTGCCGGGCGGGACCTCCTTCTCGCAGAGGGCTCTCAATGTCGGCAGGTCCTTGCGATCGATGGCGTCGCTGAGCGCTCTGGTGAGCCGCTCGCCCGCGCCCGCCGCGCTGATGAGCGCCGCGAAGTAGCCGACGGCGCCCACCGAGACCCGCGTGTCGGTCAGGCCGAGCGCGTGCAACGAGCGCGTGGCGAGCGAGAGGATCTCCGCGTCGGCCTCGGGACCTTCCGCGCCGACCAGCTCGCAGCCTGCTTGCAGGCGCTCGCGCGGCACGCCGCTGCTCTCGGCTGCGCCTTCGCGCACCACGCTGCCGCGGTAGTAGAGCCGGAGCGGCGAGACGCCGGCGAGCCGCGTAGCAGCGATGCGCGCGACCTGCGCGGTGAAGTCGGCTCTCAATGCGAGCAGGTGGCCGCTGCGGTCGAGCGCGCGGAAGGCTTCGGGGCCGAAGACGTCGGCGCTCTCGATCGAGGGCGGGATCACCTCGGCGAAGCCGGCGGATTCGAACAGCGTCGCCAGCGCAGCCTCGCAGCGGCGCAGGCGGCGGGCCGCCTCGAAGAGCAGGTCCTGGGTGCCCTGCGGGGGCGCTTTGGTGGCCGGGGACGGCATGAAGGGCGCGCATTGTGCGTGGCGGAGTCTCCTCGCGCAAGAGGGAGATTTGCTCTTCGCGCTCCTGGCTCGCCGCCGCGTTTGCGCTGCACGCGCGGCAGCGGCGCGGTAGGTTATGCGCCGTGCGCACGCTCTACCGGCTCGCCCGCCCGCTGCTCTTCTCCCTCGACGCCGAGCGGGCGCACTCGCTGGCGGGCGCGTGGCTGCGCGTCGCTGCCCGGCTTCGGCCGCGACCAGCGCTGCCCTCCATCCCGGCGCTGCGCCAGACCGTCTTCGGCCTCGACTTTCCCTCGCCCATCGGCCTCGCCGCGGGGATGGACAAGGGCGAGGTGGTTGCGCCCGCCTGGTTCGGCCTCGGCTTCGGCTTCGTCGAGATCGGCTCGATCACGCCGCGCCCGCAGCCCGGCAATCCCCGCCCGCGCCTGTTCCGATTGATTCAGCATCGCGCGGTGATCAATCGAATGGGGTTCAACAACCCCGGGGCCGCCGCCGTTGCCGAGCGGTTGCGCGCGCTGCCGCGCCAGCCCGGTCCGGTGGGTATCAATCTGGGCAAGAACAAGGACACTCCGAACGATCGCGCCGCCGACGATTACGTCGCTGCCTTTCGTACGCTCGCGCCGTGGGCCGATTACGTGGCGATCAATGTATCGAGCCCCAATACCCCGGGGCTGCGCGCGCTGCAGCAGGACCTGGGCGCGCTGGTCCGCGCCGTCGCCGTCGAGCGCGATTTGCTGCCTCGCCGCGTTCCATTGCTGGTCAAGCTATCGCCCGACGAGAGCTCACTCGAATCGATCGCCTCCGCAGCCGTCGAGGCGGGCGCCGATGGAATCATCGCCTCCAACACCACGCTCGACCGCTCGGCCGTCGCCGATCACCCGCGCGCGACCGAGGCGGGGGGCCTCTCGGGTATGCCACTGCGCAAATCCGCACTCCGCGCCTGCGCCCGGTTGCATGTGCATCTGGGCCCGCGCGTCCCCTTGATCGGCGTCGGCGGTATCTTTACCGCCGAGGACGCTTATGCACGCATTCGCGCCGGCGCTTCTCTAATCCAGCTCTATACCGCTCTCATCTATGAAGGCCCGGATATCGCGCGCGACATCGCCTCCGGCCTCGCGCGCCTGCTCGAGCGCGACCACCTCACGCTCGCCCAGGCCATGGGCCGCGACGCAAAGGAGCTCGCCCGATGAGCCGCCACCTCTTCACCGTCGCCGGCTCTTCCCCGCTCGCGGGCAAGGGACTGGTATTGCTTCCGGGCCTCCCCTCCGACGTCTCCCTGAGCGGCGCCACCTCAGTCGAGCTCAAGCTCCCGAATGGCACCAGCGTCCTCGCGCGCGTCGCCGGTATGGCCCACTTCGGCCGCAAGCCCGGCGCCCCGACTCCGCTGCTCATCGCGCGCAGCCCACCCGATCTCGAAGTCCCCCGCGGCACCGAGGTATGGAGCGCCTGAAATCACCCGTGGGCATTCAACCGCGGGGATCGCGACAAGCGCTGAAGCGCGGGCCGCGCCGCGCCACCTGCTCAGGGTGCCGACAGCAGCGCCGGCCAGACAGTGTCGTTGCAGGCATCGGCCTTGCTGGCGCCGATGACCGAGCCGTCCGCTCCGACGTAGAGGGAACTAACCTCGGGATAGTCGACCGCTCCGCAGCGATTGCCGGCCGCCGAATAGATCGGCATATGGTTGTAATAGGTCGGCGAAGCGCCGCGAGAGAGCAGCGCATAGGCCTGCCGCCCGCGGATGATCGCGAAGTCCCAGTCCGGGTGGTTGGCCAGGAACTGCGGCGGTGCATGCGCCGCGCCCACGCCCGAGTCGGAGGCTGCCTGCCAGACTCCGGCGATCTGCACCGCCGCGCCGCCGGCAATCAGGGCGCGGGTCACGACCGGGCCGTGGCTGAACTCTCGCGCGTCGGTGGCGAGGTAGAAGACGTCGCTGATCGCTGCGCCACTGTCGTCGTACCAAACGCCAACGTAGGTCCGGGCCCCGAAGCCGAAAGATGTGCCGGGGAAGTAGACCACCAGGTTATTGCCGTTCACATCGCCGACCGCGACCGCGTCCGTGCCCGGGTAGCCGATCTGCGCCTCGCCAATCAGGTTGCCCATTTCGTCCCAGCGGGCGAAGTGGGGCGCTGCCGTGGAGGTCGCGCACGCGGTGATGGTGACGGCCCCTCCCTCCGACGAGGGCGACGCGACGACGTTGCAGCCAGTGCCGGCTACCGCGGTGCTGGAGGCGATGCTGCCGTCGCCGTTGTACGTCTGGAAATAGGTTTGGCTATTGCCAAAGTAAGTGTCGGCGAAGCCGCTGGACAGCGGCAGGGCGGACCCCTGGTCGGTGGAGAACGAGCCCTGGGGCGAGCCATCGGAGCCGAACACACTCCAGGTCCTGAAGCTGAAGGAGTGATCCAGCCGGACGGCGATGTTGCCGCTGCCGTCGGAGGTCGCCTGGCTGCAGTATTCCTGGGTTGCGACGTGCGGTACCGCGACTTGAATCGTGTTGCTGAGATCGGTTGGCACCATGCCGGCGCAATCGGATTGCGCCCGGGCTGCTGCAAGAGGGAAAAGAGCAATCGTGCCGACGGCGAAGAGAACTCGAATCATTGGACATCTCCGGTAGGCTCGCGTAGGCGACCAAAGTCAGAGTCATAGCGAGACGTATCTAGTGCAAGAGTCGAGCGATCCCTGCCGGAGAGCGGCCAAGCAGGCAGGGCTGACGGTATGAGAAAGTTTCCGCGGCGCTCCGCTGGTATATCGTCCGCAGCATGCCTCTCCGGATTGCATCCCTGCTCGCGGCGTTGCTCCTGATCCCGTTCCCGGCGTCGGCGAAGCGAAAGCCCGCTGCTCTGTCTGCAGCCAGGGCGGCGGCGCAGCAGCACCGCGAGAAGGGCGTCGCCGCCATGGCCGCCGGCAAGGACGGCGAAGCGGCCGCCGAGCTCGACCTGGCCATCAAAGGCGATCCCGCCGACGAGGTCTCGCAGCACGAGCTGGGAAAGCTGCTGTTCAAGCAGGGCAAGCTGCCCGAGGCGATCGCGCGGTTCCAGGCGGCGGTGAAGCTGGAGGAGAAGGACGCGCTCGCCTGGTACAATCTCGCGTACGCGAGTCGCAAGTCGCAGAGGTTCGATCAGGCGGCGGCGGCGTACCGGCGTTACACGGTCCTGTCGCCCGACGATCCCGACGGCTTTTTCGGCTACGCCGAGTCGCTGCGGCAGGCGGGCAAGGCGGCTGAAGCCATCGCCGCGTACCAGACGTACCTCCAGAAGGAGACGCGGCCCAGCGAGAAGAAGTGGGTGGAGCGATCGAAGGAACGCATCGCCGAGCTGGAAGTCTCGAGCACGGGGGCGGCCGAAAAGGCGGTGCAGGAGAAAGACGCGGCGGACAAGGCGGCCGCGACGAAGCTCGTGCAGGACAAGGCGCTGGCGGAGGAGCAGAAGGCCGCGGCCGACCGCGCGGCGGAGGAGAAGGTCGCGGCGGAGCGGGCCTCGGGGCAGAAGCCTGCGGCTGCGGCAGCCGCGGCGCTGGAGCCGGAGGCGCAAACAGGCGCGTCGGCGCCGACCATCGCCCCGCTCGATTTGCCCGCGCAGGTTGCCTCGCGCAGCAAGATCGCCGAGGGCGATCGCGCCTTCGCCGCAAAAGACTTCCGCTCCGCGCTGTTCGCCTACCAGGACGCGCAGGTCGCCGAGCCCAAGAGCCTCGACGCCATGCTCAAGGGTGGCCAGGCCCTTGCGCGTCTCGGGCACGACGACGAGGCCATCGATCAGTGGAACCGCGCGCTCGTGCTCGACCCCAACAACATCCAGGCCCATGCGTGGGTGGCCGCGGCGCACGAGCGCAAGGCGGCGTTTTCCGCAGCCGGTTTTGGCGCCGCCGCCCGGGACGGCTCAGCAGGGCAGCAGCCCGCGGCGGCCCCGCTCTCACAGAACCCCGGCCCGCTGCCTCCGCCGCTGGTGGTGGTCGCGCCGCCGTCGGACGAGGCGACCGCGATCGCGCACTACCGCACCGGTGTCGGGCTCATCCGTGAGAAGCGCTACGATCAGGCCGTGACCGAGCTCGATCAGACGATGGCGCTGAAGCCGGGCTTCGCGTCGGGGATGATCGCGCGCGGCTCCGCCAAGGTCGGCCTGGGCCGCTTCCAGGATGCCGTCGCCGATTACACCGCCGCGCAGAGGGCCGATCCGTCGCTCGCCTCGCCCCTGTTCGGGCTCGCCGAGGCGTACCGCGGGCTGGGGCAGGCCGAGAAGGCGGCCGACTTGTACCGCCAGTTCGCCAGCTCGACCGCGCCCGACGCGCAGCCGAATTTGAAGACGTACGCGCTGCAGAGCGCGCAGGTGCTTGCGCCCAGGTAGGAGCCGGGGCAGGACCTGGGAGCGCTTGCTTGTCACCCAATCGACGAATTGCGCGTGCATCTGCGTTGCGCTGCCGGTGTCCGCGATCTATGTCTCGCGGCGAGATCGAGAGATCGAAGACCCGATGCCCGAAAAAGCTCCACCGCCGCCCTCGACCCGCGAGGAGAAGAAGTCCGCTGCCACCTCGCGCTCGCTCGCCGAGGGAGACGCCGCGAAGGTCGCGCCTGCGCCCGCTTTTCTCACGCTTGCCTCCGGGAACGCCTCACCCGCCGGCAAGGCGGTCGCCGCGTCGGGCGATCAGCACCGCGCCGAGCCAGCGCATCCAGGCGTGTCGCTCTCGCCCACCGGCATCGTCCCCGAGTCCGACGTGCGCCTGCACAGTCCTGCCGCCGCGACGCCGCCCGCAGATCGAGCGCAGGGCGAGGATCTCGGCCAGCTCCCGTTGGGTTACGGCGACGGACGGCTGGTCGCGCTCGTGCGCGACCCCGCCACGCTCTTCATCTATTGGGACCTCTCTCCGCAGCAGGTCGAGCAGGCCTTTTCCGGCCTCGGGCCGGCCCGCGCGCTGCTCAAGCTCTGGAACCCGCGGCACGGCGGCCGCGAGCTGGTGCGCGAGACCGAGGTCCGGCTGGAGACCCGCGGCTGGTACGTGCGCGACCTGCCTGCGGGCACCGAGCTGCGCGTCGAGCTGTGGGCCGTGGGCGAGCGGGGCGCGCGCCTGCTCCGCGCGGCGCGGCCCATCCGCCTGCCGCAGTCGCTCCCGTCCGATCAGCTGGAGGCTTTCTATGTGCGGCTCGATCTCAACCAGCCGCTCCCTCGGGACGGCATCGCGGGAAAGCGCGCGCTCGAGTACATGGGCGGCGGCACGGTGGAGTGGAATCGCCGCCTGGAGCCGCGCCACCTCTCGTCGAATCACTCCTCCGGCAGCATGCCCTGGAGCGCCACGCTCCCCCCAAGACCCGAGGACGAGAAATGAGCGGCGGCAAGGGCGCGCTCGCCATCGTGCTCCACGCGCACCTTCCGTACGTGCGCCACCCCGAATACCCCGAGTTCCTCGAAGAGGACTGGCTGTACGAGGCTATTACCGAGACCTATCTGCCGTTGCTGGAGGTTTTCGACCGCTGCGTGGACGACGGCGTCCCGTTCCGCATCACCATGACGCTGACGCCGCCGCTCGTCAGCATGCTGCGCGACGAGCTGCTCATGTCGCGCTACGCGAAGCGGCTCGATGCGCTGTGCGAGCTCTGCGACAAGGAGGTCCACCGCACCCGCGGGGACGCGCACTACGGACCGCTCGCCTGGCATTATCGCGAGCACCATTACCATTTGCGCCGGGTCTTTCACGATCGGTACAAAGGCGATCTGGTGGGCGCCTTCAAGCGGCTCCAGGACGCGGGCGCGCTCGAGATCATTACTTGCGGCGCCACGCACGGCTTCCTCCCGCTGATGGTGCACCCCGAGGCGGTGCGCGCCCAGATCCAGGTCGCCTGCAACCATTACCGGATGCACTTCGGCCGCGACCCGCGCGGCATCTGGCTGCCCGAGTGCGGCTATGCCCCGGGAATCGACAAGTATCTGGCGGCGGAGAACATCCGCTTCTTCTTCGTCGACTCGCACGCGCTGGCAAACGCGGTGCCGCGCCCGCGCCGCGGCGTCTATGCGCCGGTGTTCACGCCCAGCGGGGTGGCCGCCTTTGCGCGCGATCCCGAGAGCTCGATGCAGGTGTGGAGCGCAGAGACCGGATATCCCGGCGACGGCGCCTATCGCGAGTTCTATCGCGATATCGGATACGATGCCGATTACGAATATATCCGGCCGTATATCCAGGCCACCGGCGACCGCAAGAACGTGGGCATCAAGTACCACCGCATCACCGGCAAGGTGCCGCTCTCGGACAAGGCCATCTACGACCCGAAGGCGGCTGCGGCCAAGGCCGAAGAGCACGCCGCCAACTTCCTCTTCAATCGCACCAGGCAGATCGAATACCTGCGCGGCGCCTTCGGCGATGGCCCGCCGCCCATCGTGGTCAGCCCCTACGACGCCGAGCTGTACGGCCACTGGTGGTACGAGGGGCCGATCTTCATCGAGAAGCTCATCCGCAAAACGGCCTACGACCAGGACGTGCTGCAATTGCAGTCGCCGGTCGATTACCTCCTCGAGCACCCCGAGCAGCAGGTGGCGCAGCTGCCGATGTCGTCCTGGGGCGCGGGCGGCTACTCGGCGGTGTGGCTCGACGAGTGCAACGACTGGATCTATCGGTACCTGCATAAAGCAACCGATCGCATGGTCCATCTGGCGCGCGCGTTCCCGGACGCGAACGGCGTCGAGCGGCGCGCGCTGAACCAGGCGGCGCGCGAGCTGCTGCTCGCGCAGTCGAGCGACTGGGCCTTCATCATCAAGACTGGCACCATGGTCGAGTATGCCGTGCGCCGCACCCGCGAGCACCTGCTGCGCTTCACCCGGCTCTACGAGCAGCTCTCAACGCACCGGGTGGATGAGGCCTGGCTCACCACCGTCGAGGCGCAGGACAACCTGTTCAGCGCCATCGACTACCGGGTCTATCGACCGAGCGCGTAGTCGACCAGCGCTTGGCCGCCCGTTGACTGCCTCGACAGCCGCTTCATGCACAGATTGCCCCTCGGGATGGGGTCCTCTGGAATGGAGCAGGCAGGCATGCGAGTGGCGCTGGTCTCGACCCCCTTCGTTCCAACACCCCCTCGCGGCTACGGCGGCACCGAGCTGGTCGTGGCCGCCTTGGCGCGGGCGCTCGCGCGCCGCGGCGTGGACGTGGTCGTCTACGCGACCGGCGACTCTTTTCTCGAGGCTCCGGACGACGCGGCCGGTTCCATCGAGGTTCGCTCCTACTTCGCCAAGCCGGAGTGGCCTCCGGAGCCCAGCGTCGATCACATCCACGCCACCTGGTGCCTGCGCGACGCCGCCCGCGATCCGCGCGGCTTCGACGTGGTCCACCTGCACTCGACCGGTGCGCTGGAGATGGCGCGACTCTGTCCCTATCCGCTGATCTACACCATTCACCACAAAGCCGACCCCGTGCTGACCGCGGCCTACCGGCACGCGTCGCACATCAAGCTCGTGGCCATCAGCCGCAGGCAGGCCGAGCTGGAGCCGGCGCTCGTCTCCACGGTGGTTTATCACGGCCTCGATCCGGCGGACTTTCCCGCGATGCCGGATCAAGGATACCTGCTCTTCCTCGGGCGCTACTCGCGCGTGAAGGGCTGCGTCGAGGCCATCGAGACGGCGGTGCGCGCGGGCCTGCCGCTGGTCATGGCCGGCGAGCCGCACGAGCTTGATTACTACGAGCAGGAGGTGGCGCCGCTGATCCGCAAGCACGGCGTGATGGAGCTGGGGCCGGTGAGCGGCAAGGCCAAGCAGGCGCTGATCGCGCGGGCGAGGGCGCTGCTCTTCCCCGTTCAATGGGAGGAGCCGTTCGGGCTGGTGATGATCGAGGCGATGCTCTCGGGCGTGCCGGTGATCGCGACCGACCGGGGCAGCGTGGGCGAGGTGGTCGAGGATGGCAAGACCGGCGCCGTCTGCGGCAGCCAGACCGAGATGGTGGCCGCCGCGCGCATGGCCGACAAGCTGTTCGATCGGGCCAAGATCCGCGCGTGGGCGCAGGAGCGCTGGTCGGCGGCGCGCATGGCCAGCGA
>JAYWBT010000084.1:0-5645 GCA_043781235.1 Deltaproteobacteria bacterium | reverse complement strand
CCCGGGACAGCGTGGTGCTGAGCGATCTCGGCAGCCGGAACGGGACGCTGTTGAACGGGACCGCCGTCAAGGAGCCGCGGGCCATCGCTCCGGGGGATGTCATCACTCTCGGCAAAGTGACGCTGGTGCTGCAGGGGCAACGTCCCCACGCAGAGGATTCCATGGTGCCGCTGCCGCGCCTGCGCGAGCGGCTGGCGGAGGAGCTTGCGAGATCGACCCACTACGAGCGGCCCCTGGCGTTGATCGCGGTGTCGGTGCCGGCCCCGTTCGCGCCGCAGCAACTGGCGCGCCTCAAGCCCCTCCTGCGGTCGCACGACCGGGGAGCACTCGACTCTCCGGCGATGCTGCTCCTCATGCTGCCGGAGGTGGAGGAGCCGGAAGCAGTCCAGCTCGCGATGGAGATCCTCTCCACGGTGGGCGCAGAGAAGGCGAGCGCCGGCATCGCCCTGTTTCCCGAAGATGCCGCAGAGGGCGAGCCGCTGCTCTGGGCGGCGCGGGAAGCCGCCGGCAAGCCGGGAGTCCACCTCGCCCGCGAGCTGGTGATGCTCATCAGGCTGGGCGAGCAGGAGCTGCTCATCGCCGACCCGGCCATGCGCGGGCTCTACCGGCTGGTGGAGAGGCTCGCCCCCAGCGACCTGCCCGTGCTGATCACGGGAGAGACCGGCACCGGCAAGGAGCTGATCGCCCTGGCGCTGCACGCGCACTCGCGGCGCGCGCAGGGCCCGTTCATCCCGGTCAACTGCGCGGCGCTGCCGGAGGCGCTCGCCGAGAGCGAGCTGTTTGGTCACGAGCGCGGCGCCTTTTCCGGAGCGACCACCGCCAAGGCAGGCTTCTTCGAGGCGGCGGCCGGCGGCATGCTCTTCCTCGACGAGATCGGGGAGCTCTCGCTGCCGCTGCAGGCCAAGCTGCTGCGCGCGGCCGAGACCCACCAGATCGTCCGGCTGGGCGATTCGCGCAGCGTCGCCGTCGACGTGCGGGTGATCGCCGCCACACACCGCGACCTCGCCGCCGAGGTCAGGGCCGGCCGCTTCCGCGAAGACCTCTACTTTCGCCTTTGCGCGGCGCGTGTGGCCCTGCCGGCGCTGCGCAGCCGGCCGCGAGAGATCCCGCTGCTGGCGCGGACCTTTCTCGCCCGCGCCTGCGCCGCGCTCGGCCTGGAGACGCCGGCCATCAGCGCGGCCGCGATGGCGCAGCTTTCGGCGCACGCCTGGCCCGGCAACGTGCGCGAGCTCCGCAACGTCATGGCCGCCCTGGGCGCGCTGCACGAAGGTCCGATCATCGAGGAGATCCCGCTCGGAGAAGGGAGGGAAGCGGCGCCGGAGCAGCCGCGGCCCGCGCAGCAGCGCAAGGGGTTCGCCACCTCCATCGGCGAGGAAATCAGGGCGCTCGAGCGCGCGCGGATGATCGAGGCGCTGGAGGCGAGTGGCGGCGTGCAGAAGCATGCCGCGCAGCTGATCGGAATGCCGCTGCGCACCTTCGTGCTCAAGGTCAAGCAGTACGGGCTGCGCGCGTGAGCGAGGACTTCCAGCCTCCCCGCGCGTTCTTCGAGTTTCGCATCGTCCGGCCGCTGGGGCGTGGCGCCATGGGTGAGGTGTTCCTCGCCGACGACGAGCTGCTCGGCCGGCAGGTGGCCATCAAGTTCGTGCGGCACGCCGAACGACCAGAAATGCGCGCGCGCTTTCTACTCGAGGCGCGCTCACTGGCGCGGCTGCAGCATCCCAACGTGGTCACCGTCCACCGCGTGGGGGAGGTGCTCGGACGGCCCTTCATCGTCTCCGAGTGGGTGGACGGACGCAGCCTCGACCACTTGACGCTGCCGCTCGACCCGGATCGGGTGCTGCCGATCGCGCTCCAGCTGGCGCGCGCTCTCGCGGCCGCACACCGCGCCGGAGTGCTGCACCGCGATCTCAAGCCCGCCAACGTGCTGCTGTCGGACGCGGGCGAGCTCAAGCTGGTGGACTTCGGCGTCTCGGCGGAGCTGGCCGAGCCCGATGCGGCGCCCATCCAGCAGCCCGTCGGCGGACTTGCCGAAACGCAACCGCTTCCCGGTGCCTCCGACCCGGCGCCGCGCCACCGCGCCATGCTGCAGGTCGGCACTCCGCTCTACGCCGCCCCCGAGCTCCTGGGCGGCGCGCCAGGGACGCGGCTGAGCGATCTGTACGGCTGGGGCGCGGTGATCTACGAGATCTGCAGCGGCCATCCTCCCTACCAGGCGCAGACGCTCGACGACCTGCGGGTGAAAGCAGAGGCTGGCTCCTTCGCGCCGCTCGACCGGGTACCCAAGGAGCTGGCCGCGCTGGTGCACTCCTGTCTCTCGCCGGACCCGAGAGGTCGCCCCCAGCGCGCCGAGGCGCTCCTGGAGATCCTCGAGCCGGTGCTCGCGCATCAGCGCGGGCCGCTGCCCGAGGAGCCGTACCGGGGCCTCGCCGTTTTCGGGCCCGAGCACGCGGCCCTCTTCTTCGGCCGGGAGCGCGAGGTGCGCGCGGTGCTGGAGCGGTTGCGGGCCGCGTCGTTCGTGCTGGTGGCCGGAGATTCCGGGGTGGGCAAGAGCTCGCTCTGTCGCGCCGGAGTCCTGCCCCAGCTGCGGGCGGGAGCGGTGGAGCAGCGCCGCTTCGACGTCATCACGCTCTCGCTCGGCGCGCGCCCGGTGGAGGCGGTCGCGTCGGCGCTGCGTCCGTGGCTCGGCGTCGACGAGCCCGCCGCCGCGCTCGCGCTGCGCACCGATCCGGAACAGCTCGCCGCCCGAGCGCGCGCGGCACCTGCGAACGAGGGCCGCGCGCTCTTCATCGACGGTCTCGAAGAGCTGGTCTCCCTCGCCTCGCCCGACGACGCCGAATCGCTCAGCCGCTTTCTCGGCGCGCTCGTGGTGCGCAGCCCGGCCTTCCGCTTCCTCTCCACTGCGCGCAGCGATTTCCTCACGCGGTTGTCGGCGCTGCCCTCGCTGGGACCGGAGCTCGGCAACGCGCTTTACCTCTTGCGGCCGCTCACCGAAGAGGGCCTGCGGCAGGCGATCGAGGGGCCGGCGCGGGCCTCGGACTTCCGCTTCGTGCCCGAGACGCTGGTGGACGACCTGGTCGCCGCGGCAAAGGTCGGCCCCGGCGCGCTGCCGCTGGTGCAGTTCGCCGTCACGGAGCTGTGGCACCGGCGAGACCCGGTCCGGCGCGTGATCGATGGCGCCGCGCTCGCGGCCATGGGCGGCGTGGGCGGCGCCCTGGCTCGCCACGCCGATGAGTCGATCGCCCAGCTTCCGTCTGCGCAGCGGCGCGCCGCGGAGCAGATCCTGCGCCGGCTGGTCACCGCCCAAGGCACCCGTGCGCGCCGGACGCGGGCGGACTTCCGGCCGGGGGACGACGTCTCGAACGCGCTCGAGGCTCTGGTGGCCGCGCGCATCCTGACCTCGAGCAATCCTCAAGGGAACCTCGAGCAGGGGTCCGCAGGCGCGACCTACGAGCTTGCGCACGAGGCACTCATCCAGAGCTGGGAGCAGCTGCGCACCTGGGTGGGTCAGGACGAACAGAAGCGCGCGCTGGTGCAGCGCCTGGAGCGGGCAGCCGAAGAATGGGAGAGCTCGCGCGGCGAGGGCCTCTGGTCGCGCCGGCGGCTGCGAGATCTAATGGCCTTTGCCGAGCTGCCGCTCGGGGAGCGGGAACGTCGCTTCCTCGCGGCGTCGAAGTCCGCGGCGCGCCGGCAGCGAATCCTCTTCTTCGCCGCCGCCGTGGCGGTACCGCTCCTGATCGTGCTGGGCGTCGCCGGGGTGCGCTCGCGAGCGCAGGCTGCCCAGCACAAGCTCGCCGCCGAGCAGCTGGGAGGGGCAACTGCCGCGCTCGAGAAGGCTCGCGCACTCGACCGGGAGGAGAGCTCCCTGCGCCGCGAGGCTTTCGCCCGCTTCGACGCCGACCAGACCGCCGCGGCAGAGCAAATCTGGGCTCGCGTCCAGGCGGCAAGCCGCAGCCTCGCTCAAAGCCTGGAGCAGGCGCGCAGCGCCATCGACAGCGCCTTGCTGCTCTCGCCCGGAGACGAGCCGCGCCGCCTGTTGGCGGAGCTGATCGTCTTTCGCCTGGAACGCGAGGGACAGAACCCGCTCTCGCGAGACCGCGCCGGGCTCCTCGCGCAGCTTGCCCAGGTCGACCCGGGCGGCGCACTGCGTGCTCCCTTCGAGCGGCCCGCACACCTCAAGGTCGACGTGGAGGCGCAACTGCAGCCGCTGCTCGAGAGTTCACCCGCCATCCAGCTCAGGCCCGGCGCCGATCACGATCTCAAGCCGGGCTCGTACGTGGTCGAGCTGGCCGGCGGCGTGCGTCTGCCGATCTTGCTCCGCTTCGGCGACCGGCAGGAGCTGAAGCTGCGCTCGACCCGGTCCGCTCCGCCCGGCTTCATCGCGCTGCCGGCAGGCCGGTACCTGACAGGCTTCGATGGCGAAGAAGACGTGCGGACAGGCATCTTCGGTGCGCCGCCGCTGCACGAGCGCGAGTCAGCGGCCTTCGCGATTGCACGCACCGAGGTGAGCTTCGCGCAGTGGATCGAATACCTCCGCGCGCTCCCGGCCCCGGAGCGAAAATTGCGGCTGCCGGCGGTGCAGACGGCGCGCAACGGCGTCGCGCTGTCGCAGCGAAGCGATGGTCGCTTCGTGCTCCACATCCAGCCGACCACGCGCGCTTACCTGGCAGTCGAGGGCAGCCCGCTCGTGTATCCGGGCCGCAAGAGCAACGCCTCGGTCGACTGGGGGCAACTCCCGGTCTCCGGCATCTCGTTCCAGGACGCGAGCGCGTATGCGGCGTGGCTCTCGAGCGAAGGCCGCGTGCCGGGCGCTCGCCTCTGTCGCGAAGCGGAGTGGGAGCGGGCGGCGCGCGGCGCGGACGGGCGCGCCTTTCCTTCCGGCGACAGCCTTGCGGGCGCCGACGCGAACATCGACGAGACCTACGGGCGCGAGCCGCTGGCGTTCGGCCCCGACCCCGTCGGCTCGCACCCGCGCTCGAACAGCCCCGTCGGCGCGGCGGACATGGCGGGCAATGCCTGGGAGATGATGGTGTCGCCGTCCGGCGCGCCGGCCATTCGCGGCGGCAGCTGGTATCAGGGTGCCCTTTCTGCGCGCGCGGTCAACCGCGAGCCCTCCGAGCCCACCGCTCGCAGCCTGCTGATCGGCTTCCGGCTGTGCGCCGGTGAACAATGATTGAACGCGGGAGGACTTGATCCCGCCCCCGGGTTGTATGATTTGTGGGCTCCCATGAACCAGGGCGCGCTGACCTCGGTGTGTCTTCTCGTTTTCTCCACGGTGGCCTGCGGCCAAGCCGAGCCCTTGAGTCGGAGTTCGTTTTCGCGCCTTCCTCCCGGCTCGACGAAGTACTGGCAGGATCAGGGCCAGCAGCTCCAGGGGCTCGCGGGCCAAGGCGCCGCGGCGGTCGGCACGGCGACGACCGAGCGGCCCATCTATCACCGCTACGACGGCTGGTGGAACGACAGATGGCTCTCGTCCGCGCGGATCGAGAAGGGTGAGCTCAAGGTCTCCGGACCGAAGGGCACGCTCGCAGGCGCCGCCCTCTCCGGCACCTGGATCCCCGCCGACGATGCCGGCAACCGCGTCTGGACGGTCGTGCGCAGCGTCTCCCAGGATCCGACCTACGCGGACGGAAGCACCTGGCTCTATT
>JAYWBT010000083.1:0-5657 GCA_043781235.1 Deltaproteobacteria bacterium | reverse complement strand
GCGCGCGAGCCCGGCGGCGTCTCCCGAGCTGAGCAGGGCGTCCGCGACCGAGGCCGCGGCGAGGTAGGGCAGGTGCGACGCGAAGGTGACCGCGCGGTCGTGCTCGTCGGGCGCGAGGTCGAGGATCTTCCCCGCACCGGCGCTGAGCCACAGCGCGCGCACGCGCTGGGCCGCCGCGGCGTCGTCCCTGCCCACCGGAGGGCAGAGAACGACGGTAGCTCCGGCAAAGAGCGCTGCGTTCGCGGAGCCGAACCCGCAGTGCTCGGTGCCCGCCATCGGGTGCCCGCCGACGAAGACCACGCGCTGCTGCCGCGCTGCCGCTGCGCAGACGGGTTCCTTGACGCCGCAGACGTCGGTCAGCACGGCGCCCGGCTTCATGCGCGCGGCGACCTCGGGCAGGAGCGCGAGCAGGTCGCGCGCGGGCGTCGCCAGCACCACCAGCTCGCAAGCATCGAGCGCGGCGTCTTCCAGCGAGCAGCCCTCGGTGACGGCCTTCGCCGCGAGCGCCAGTTCGCGCGCCCGCGGGTCGCTGTCAATCCCGATGATGGTCAACGCCGGCTGCGCGCGCCGCAGCGCCAGCGCCAGGGACCCGCCAATCAACCCCAACCCTATGATCGCGATCTGCGCGTCTGCCATGCCCACATTTCTACTCCGGCGAGGAGCCGGGCGGTGGCGCAGTCCTTCACCTTGATGGCCGAGACTCTTCTCGGGCCGCTAGCTGTGCGCGTCGATGACGCCGCCGTGCTTCTCGAGGAACGTCTCGTAGGTGCCCGCGAAGTCCTCCAGCCCGCCGTGGTGGAAGGCGAAGATGCGGTTCGCGCAGGCCTCGATCAGGTCGCGGTCGTGCGCGACGAACAGCACCGTGCCGGGATAGCTCTGCAATCCTTCGCCGAGCGCTGAGATGGCTTCCAGGTCGAGGTGGTTGGTCGGCTCGTCGAGCACCAGGATATTGGGCTGCTCGAGCATCAGCTTGCAGAAGAGCAGCCGCACCGCCTCGCCGCCGGAGAGAGCCTTGGTCGGCTTCATGCCTTCGTCACCGCGGAAGAGCATGCGGCCCAGCAGCCCGCGGATCTGCTCATTGCCCGCCGCCGGGTCGATGTCGTGCAGGTAATCAAAGCAGGTCGTATTGGTCGGAATGATCGGCTTCACGTCCTGCGGCATGTAGCCGATGTTCGCTTCGTGGCCCCACACGGCGGTGCCGGTGTCGGCCTTCAGCTCGCCCAGGATGGTGCGCAGGAAGGTGGTCTTGCCCACTGCGTTGCGGCCGACGATGGCGACCTTCTCGCCCTTGGTAATCAACGCCGAAAAGTCTTTGAACAGCTGCCTGTCGAACTTCTTCGAAAGATGATCGACGGTGAGCGTCTGCTTTCCGCTGGGCCGCTTCTGCTCGAACTTGATGAACGGCCGCGCGATGTTCGACTTCTTGGTATCGGCGAGCGACAGCTTCTCGAGCTGCTTGATGCGGCTCTGCACCTGGGAAGCGCGCGTGCCGGCCGAGAAGCGCGCCACGAAGTCCTGCAGCTGCGAGCGGCGCTTCTCCTTGTCCTGGTTCTCCGACTCGATGCGCGAGCGCACCTGCGCCTTGGCGCGCACCATGTCGTCGTACGAGCCGTTGTAGGTGATGATGGTCTCGTAATCGATATCGGCGATATGCGTGGTAATCGAGTTCAAGAAATGCCGGTCGTGGGAGATGACGATCAGCGTTCCCTCGAACTGCTCGAGGAAGTCTTCCAGCCAGTGGATCGAATCGAGGTCGAGCGAGTTGGTGGGCTCGTCGAGCAGCAGCGCCGTCGGCTTGCCGAAGAGCGCCTGCGCCAGCAGCACACGGACTTTGTCGCCGCCGGTGATCTCCTTCATCAGGCGGCCCTGATCCTTCTCGAACACGCCGAGGCCCTCGAGCATGGTCGCGGCCTGCGACTCGGCGGAGTAGCCGTCCTCCTCGCCGATGGTCCCCTCCAGCTCGCCGAGACGCGCGCCGTCCTCGTCGGTGAGATCGGGCTTGGCGAGCAGCGCGTCCTTCTCGTGCATCGCGGCCCAGAGCGGCGCATTGCCCATCAGCACCACGTCGATGACGCGCCTCTCCTCGAAGGCGAACTGGTCCTGCTTGAGCATCGAGAAGCGCTTGGGACGCGCGATGGTGCCGGTGTCCGGGTCGAGGTCGCCGGAGAGGATCTTCATGAAGGTGGTCTTGCCCGCGCCGTTCGGGCCGGTGAGGCCGTAGCGGCGGCCCGCCGGGAACGCGACGTTGACGTTCTCGAACAGCTTCTTGCCGGCGAAGGCCTTGGTGACGCCCGTGACTTGAATCATAAGGGCGCTGCGTCTAACACACGCGCCCGCCCGCCCGCCAGTGTCGCGGTCAGCTCTGGTCGGGCACGGTTTGGGGTGGCGTCGCTTGCGCGACCAGCCAGTCTTTCGCTTGCTCGGCGTTCCGCATGACGCCGATCTTGCGTCCAGTGAAGAGCAGGAGGCCGCGCATCACCACCCGCGCGATCGGCGAGATGCCCACCAGCGTGGAGGCCAGCACCCAGGGCGCGTCGGCCTCGGCGAGCTTCCGCAGGGCGTCGAGGATCCCCGCGTCCCAGCGCGCTCCCGAGACGTCGACCAGAACGCGCAGCGTGCGCTGCCGCGGCTGCGCGGCTACGAAGCGCTGGGCGGCGGCGATCTCCTCCATCGCCACCGCGTGGTCATGCTCGCCGGCAAAATTCATCCAGACGATGTCGACGCCTTTGTGCTTGATGAACGAGGTCGGCATTCAGACCTTTGGTGGATGCTTCTGCAGCTTCCGCTGCAGCGTGCGCCGGTGCATCTTCAGCCGGCGCGCCGCCTCGGAGATGTTGCCCTCGCAGTCGGCGAGGATGCGGTTCAGGTACTCCCACTCCTGCCGGTCGAGCGACGGCACATCGTCCACCGAGGGAGAGGCGCGCTTGCCGAGCAGGGCGGCCTCGATTTCGTCAGCGTCGGCGGGCTTGTTCAGATAATTGATCGCTCCCAGCCGGATGGCCTCCACCGCGGTGCCGATGGTGCCGTAGCCAGTGAGCACCACCACCGAAGGCGGCTTGGGAAGTGCGCGCAGGGCGCGGACCACGTCGAGGCCGGAGCCCCCGGGCATCCGCAGATCGACCACCGCATAGTTGGGCGGGGTCTCGCGCGCGGCCGCCTCCGCTTCAGCTGGCGTGGTCGCCACCGCCACCTCGTACCCGCGGCGCAGGAACGCGTTGCGCATGGCCACGCGAAATGGCTCGTCGTCGTCGACGATCAGAAGTCGCATGAGCGCTGTGTAACTCGCGCCCCGCGCGAAGCCAAGGGCGGGCACGACCCCCACGCGCCGTTCAGGCCTCGGGCACGGTGAGCACCACCTGCGTTCCGCGGCCTTGGGTCGAGGTGACGGTCATCTCGCCTCCCTGCCTCTCGACCACGTGGCGCGCGAGGTAGAGCCCGAGCCCGGTGCCGCGGCCCGGCTCCTTGGTGGTGAAGAACGGCTCGCCGATGCGGCGCAGGAGCGGCTCAGGGACGCCGACGCCATTGTCGGCCACCGAGAGGCGCAGCAGATCGCCCTGGCGGTCGAGCGCGACGCGGACCTCGCGCAGTGGCTTTCCCTCGGTCGCCTCGGCCGCGTTGTCGAGCAGGTTCGCCACCGCCTGCTCGAAGGCGTGGACCGCCAGCCGCGCGCGCGCCCGCGCGACTTTGGGATCGATCACCAGCACGGGCTTCGGCCCCGGCCGGCCGTCTTGCCAGCGCCGCACCGCCGCTTCCACCACCGGCGCGAGCTCGATCTCCTTCGGCTCCTCGAGGTCGTCGCCGCCGCGCGGGGCCATCATCTTGGTGATGATCTCCTTGCAACGCCGCACCTGGAGCCGGATGTCCTCGGCCTCGGTTCGCCGGTCTCCCTCGAGCTGTGCCGCCAGCTCGCCGGCGAGGATGGCGATGGTGCCGAGCGGCGTGTTCAACTCGTGCGCGGTACCGGCCGCGAGCGTGCCCAGCGCGGCGAGCCGCTCGGCCGCCTCCGCGTCGGAGCGCGCGTGATCGAGCTCCTCCTCGCGCTGCCGCAGGGACTTGCTCATCCGCAGCGAGAAGGTGGAGATGAACGCCGCCGCCACCACGAACGCGACCCACCGCCCGCGCAGGAGCAGCAGACCCGGGTCTTCGCCGATCAGCGCGAGCTCGGAGGCGCTGCCGATTTGCAGCGCGCTGTAGGCGAGCACGCTCGCGGCTGCGAGCAGCAAGCTCCAGCGCGCGGGCAGGATCACCGCGGCGATGGTGATGTGCACCAGGTAGAGGACCGAGAAGGGATTGGAGGCGCCTCCCGACAGCGCCAGCAGCGCGGTGAGCGCGGCGATGTCGGCGAGCAGGTTCAGCCCGCAAGCCCTGTCGGTCGGCTGGCCGCCGCGCCGGAGCCAGACGTGAATGATCGCGTTCCCGAGCGCGATCGCCGCGACCACGCCCAGCAGCGCCGCGGTCGGCAGCGGCTGCCTGAGGAAGCGGCCGGCGAGCAGGATGGTGATGGCCTGCCCTGCCACCGCGCCCCAGCGCAGGAGCACGATCCAGCGGAGGTTGATTCTTGGTGCCGGCTCGACGACGAGGAACATAGCGCTGTTCTAAATCGTTTCGAGGCGGCGTGCCCAGCGCAAGAGCAGCGCGAGCGCCACCGGCGAGAGCTGCAGGAGGAAGCGCGCCGCCAGGAGCCAGACCGCGGCGCCCAGGGTCCACCACCAGAGCAGCGAGAAGCTGCTGGCGGAGAGCGCGTCGGCGGCGAAGCGCAGCAGCGCGCGCGGCGCCTTGCCTGCAGATCGCGGGTCAGCGCGGCGAGGAGGAGCCAGGCGGCCCACGCCTTGCCTTCGAGCTTGGTCATCGCGCTGCCGGCGGCGAAGAGCGAGAGCAGCGCCCAGGCTCTCGCGTCGAGCGGACCGTGGTTGCGCTCGAGCAGCGCCAGGCCGGCGAGGAGGAAGAGCGTGAGCAGGGTCTCGGCGAAGCCCGGCCGGACCACGCGCGCGGTGAGGAGAGGCAGGGTCGCGAAGGCGCAGACGAGCAGGGCGGCGAGGCGACGAACGCCGCCGCGAGCGATGGGCCGAGCGGATCGACGCGCGCGCCCGCCGGCACGCCCTGTTCACGGATGAGCTTGGCGAGGCCAATCCAGCGGTGATGGTTGGCGGCGTCGGAGTCGATCCAGGGATGCTCGAGGTCGCGCGGGAAGAGCAGCAATGCGCCGCGCGGGACGTGGGCGCGGAGCTCGTCGGCGGGCAGCGCGCAGTCGAGCGGCAGCGCGCGGTCCAGCGCTCCGGGCGCCGCCGCGACCAGCGCAGCCAGCGCGAGCAGGGCCGCGGTGCGCCAGGTGATTGGGCCAGGCTGGCAGGGCGCTTCAACGCAGCGCCGTCCCGAAGAGCAGGTCGCAGATGGGGAAGGTGATGTTGAAGTTGTGCCGTCCCATCAGCGCGGGATCGTGGTGGGCGGCGTGGTGCCGCCGCAGGACTCCACCGTAGCCGAGGTGATAAGCGAGGTGCAGCCCCTCGTAGCAGAGGAAGTATGCCATCGCGGTGGCGACGAAGAGCGCGGCGACGTTGGTCCCCACGAAGGCCCGGAGCGCGAGGCCCACCGGCAGCGCGAAGACGCCGAAGAAGAAGATGATCAGGAGCGGCGGAAAGAGCACCATCTTGAAATCG
>JAYWBT010000082.1:0-41767 GCA_043781235.1 Deltaproteobacteria bacterium | reverse complement strand
CCCGCGCCTCGCTGGAAGAGAAGGCCGAGCAGCTCTCGCTCATCTCCAAGTACAAGAGCGAGTTCCTCGCCAACATGAGCCACGAGCTGCGCACGCCGCTCAACTCGCTGCTCATCCTCGCCAAGCTGCTCTCCGACAACAAGGAGACCAATCTCACCGATAAACAGGTGGAGTACGCCAAGACCATCTACGCGTCGGGCGGCGACCTGCTCTCGCTGATCAACGAGATCCTCGACCTCTCCAAGGTCGAGGCCGGCAAGATGCAGATCGAGCCGCGCGACATCGGCCTGGTCGAGCTCAAGGACTACCTGGAGCGCACCTTCCGCCCGGTGGCGGAGCAGAAGGGGCTGCGCTACGAGATCGAAATCGGCCAGAACGTGCCGACCCACATCCGCACCGACCCGCAGCGCCTGCAGCAGGTCCTCAAGAACCTGCTCGCGAACGCCTTCAAGTTCACCGAGCAGGGCGGGGTGAAGCTGGTGATGGACGTGATTGCGGACCGGAACCTCCTCGAGAGCGACACGCTCAAGCGGGCGCGGCACGTGATGCGGTTCGGCGTGGTGGACACCGGAATCGGCATCGCGAAGAACAAGCAGAAGATCATCTTCGAGGCGTTCCAGCAGGCCGACGGCACCACCAGCCGCAAGTACGGCGGCACCGGCCTGGGCCTATCGATCTCGCGCGAGATCACGCGGCTCCTCGGCGGCGAGATCCACGTCGACAGCGACCCGGGCAAGGGCTCGACCTTCTCGCTCTTCCTGCCCGATCGCTACAGCGGTCCGGATCAGGAGGTCTACGAAGAAGAGCTCGAGAACGCGAAGCCTCGCGCGCGCGTCGCCTCCGACGTTCGGCAGAAGCGCGGCGAGGAGGCACTGGCCGAGCGCAGCCGCGGCCTGCGCGCCCCGCCGGCCGCCGAGACCAGCGGCGCCGCCGGCATGCTGACCGAGATGCCGGTGGTGACGGACTCGGTCGTCACCCGGCCCATCGAGGACGATCGCGAGCACCTGCGCGACGGCGACCGCGTGCTGCTGATCATCGAGGACGACCTGAAGTTCGCCCGCATCATGGTCGGGATGGCGCGCGAGAAGGGCTTCAAGGCGGTGGTGGCGACGCGCGGCGACACCGGCCTCGCGCTGGCCAACGAGCTGCAGCCAGCGGCCATCACGCTCGACATCCAGCTGCCGGTGGTGGACGGCTGGGCCATCCTCGATCGTCTGAAGCGCAACCCGCGCACGCGGCACATCCCGGTGCACGTCATCTCGATCGTGGAGAAGAGCAAGCGCGGCGCGGCGATGGGCGCGTTCGCTTATCTCGAAAAACCGGTCAGCAAGGAAGCGCTCGACGGCGCCTTCACGCACATCCAGTCCTTCGTCGACAAGAAGGTGAAGAAGCTGCTGCTGGTCGAGGACGACAAGAACCAGCAGACCAGCATCACCGAGCTGATCGGCGAAGGCGCCGACGTCGAGGTGACCTGCGTGGCCAACGCCCCGGCGGCGCTGGCCGCGCTGGAGTCGGGCGACTTCGACTGCGTGGTGCTCGACCTCATCCTCGAGAACGACACCGGCGAGAAGCTGCTCGAGCAGATCAAGACGCAGCCGCGCCACAAGGAGCTGCCGGTGGTGGTCTACACCGGCAAGGACCTGTCGAAGAAGGAGGAGACGCGGCTCAAGAAGTACGCCGAGTCGGTCATTTTCAAGAGCTGCGCCACCTCTCCCGAAAAGCTGCTCAGCGACACGGCGCTGTTCCTCCACCGCCTCGACGAGAAGCTGCCGCCGAAGGCGAAGTTGCTGCTCGCCGGCCAGCACGCGGCGGGTGAGGACGTCAAGGGGAAGAAGATCCTGATTGTCGACGACGACGTGCGGAACATCTTCGCGCTCACCAGCGTGCTGGAGAGCCACGGTCTCGAGGTCATCTACGCCGAGAACGGCAAGGACGGCATCGTGGCGCTGGAGCACAACCCCGACGTGGACGTGGTGCTGATGGACGTGATGATGCCCGAAATGGACGGCTACGAGACCATGCGGCACATCCGCAAGGATCCTGCGCACAAGGCGTTGCCCATCATCGCCATCACCGCCAAGGCGCTGAAGGAGGACCGCGAGAAGTGCATCGTCGCCGGGGCCTCCGACTACCTCCCCAAGCCGGTGGACGGCGACAAGCTGCTGGAGCTGATCCGCCTCTGGGCGAGGAACTAGGCGTGATCCAGGGCACGGCGGACAGAACGTTTCCACCGGCTCCGGCGGTCAGCGCCCGGATCCTGCTGGTGGACGACCATCCGCCGAACCTGCTCGCGCTCGAGGCCATCCTCTCGCCGCTGGGGCAGGACCTGGTGCAGGCCACCTCGGGTCAGGAGGCCCTGCGCCAGCTGCTCGATGGCGACTTCGCGGTCATCCTGATGGACGTGCAGATGCCGGGCATCGACGGCATGCAAACGGTCAAGCTAATCAAGGAGCGGCCGCGCAACCGGCACATCCCGATCATCTTCCTGACCGCCATCTCCAAGGACCCGGCGAACATCTTCCGCGGGTATCAGGAAGGCGCGGTCGACTACCTCCTCAAGCCGTTCGATCCCGAGATCCTGCGCGCCAAGGTCTCGGTGTTCGTCGACCTGTGGCGCAAGGGCGAGCAGATCAAGCGGCAAGGGGCGCTGCTGCGCGCGCAAGAGCTCATCGCTCTCGAGCGCAAGAACGACACGCGCTTTCGCGCGCTGACCGACTCGATGCCCCAGTGCGTGTGGGCGGCGCGCAAGGACGGCGAGGTCTACTACTGCAACCGCGTCTGGAAGGAGTACGCCGGCCCCGACGCCGGCATGTCCTTCTCCGACGCCGTCCCCGACGAGGAGCTCGAGGAGGTGCGCAACGCCTGGCGCGCGGCGGTGCGCGGGGGGCCGCCGCTCGATCGCGAGCAGCGCCTGCGCCGGCACGACGGCCAGTTCCGCTGGCATCTGTGCCGGGTGGTGCCCGAGCGCAACGAGGACGGGGCGGTGGTCGGCTGGATCGCGACCGCGACCGACATCGATCAGCAGAAGCGCATCGAGCAGTCGAACGCGAGCCTGCTCAAGAGCGAGCAGGAGGCGCGGCAGTCGGCCGAGATCGCAAACCGCACCAAGGACGAGTTCCTCGCCACCGTTTCGCACGAGCTGCGCACGCCGCTCAACGCCATCCTCGGCTGGACGCGCATGCTGCGCACCGGCGCAGTGGAAGAGAAGGCGCTCGGCCGCGCGCTCGAGACCATCGAGCGCAATGCGCGGGTGCAGACGCAGCTGATCGAGGACATCCTCGACGTCTCGCGCATCATCGCCGGCAAGCTGCGCGTGGATATGCAACGGATCGATCTGCACGCGGTGGTGGGCGCCGCCATGGACGCGGTCCGGCCCGCCGCCGAAGCCAAAGGCGTCGAGCTGGTGGCCAACTTCTCGCCCGAGTCTGCCGAGTTCGTCGGCGATCCCGATCGCCTGCAGCAGGTCACCTGGAACCTGCTCGCGAACAGCATCAAGTTCACGCCCAGGGGCGGGCGGGTGCAGATCGACGTCTCGCGCGAGTCCTCCGAGGTGCAGCTGGTGGTCACTGACACCGGCTCGGGAATCGCCACGGACTTTCTGCCGCACGTCTTCGATCGCTTCCGCCAGGCGGACAGCTCGATCACGCGGACGCAGGGGGGCCTCGGCCTCGGACTCGCGATCGTCCGCCACCTCGTCGATGCGCACGGCGGGACGGTGCAAGCCCACAGCGACGGCCCCGGCACCGGGGCGCGCATGACCGTGCGGCTGCCGGTGCGCGCGGCGGCGCCGACCGAAGTTGCGGACGCCGCGCCGGCGAGCAGCGAGCCTCCCGTGGCCCGCGCGCCCGATACGCTGTTTCTGGCCGACCTGCGCATGCTGGTGGTGGACGACGAGGCCGACGCGCGCGAGCTGGTGACCGCGGTGCTGTCGAGGTACGGCGCGGTGGTGCGGACGGCGTCTTCGGTCGAGGAGGCGATGCGGCTCCTGCGCGAGCAGGTCCCGGACGTGCTGGTGAGCGACATCGGGCTGCCCGGCGAGGATGGCTACGCGCTGATCCGCCGCGTGCGGGCGTTGGGCGCGGACGCGGGAGGCAACGTGCCGGCGGTCGCGCTGACGGCGTACGCGAGCGTCGAGGATCACCGGCGAGCGCTGGCGGCGGGATTCCAGGTCCACATCACCAAGCCGGTCGAGCCGGCCGACCTGGTGCTCCTGGTGGCTTCCCTCGCGGGACGCTGCGCTCCCGAATCTGTCGCCGCCCTCGGCGCGCTCGACGGCGTTCCCGCACGACTCGCAGCCAACTGAAGCTGCAGCCGCTTGCGCTGGCCGTCCTGAGCCGGCTGGCATAAGGAGACCGCATGAAGCTGCGCTCGATCGAGCTCCCTCCGCAGCAGCCGGGCCTCTCGCGCACGCTCATCCTGCTGCACGGCTACGGCGCCGATGAGCACGACCTCTTGCCCATCGCGCACGCGCTCGACCCGCGGCTGCGCGCGGTGAGTCTGCAGGCGCCCATCTCCATGGGCGGCTCGCAGCGCGCCTGGTACAGCCTGAAGCAGGACGGACGCGGCATCTCCTTCGACGCCGCCGAGGCGCGCGAGGGCGCGCGGCTCGCGATCGAGGCCATCGAGGAGATCGCGCGCACCTCTCCGCGGCCTTTCCTGCTGGGCTTCAGCCAGGGCGCATCGATGGCGCTCGCGGTCGCGCTGACGCGGCCGCAGCTGGTCGCGGGGGTGCTCTCGCTCTCCGGCGTGCCGCCGCGGATCGAGCCGGAAGAGCTCGCCGCGCCAGCCGCGCTCCGCGGCTTCCCGGTCTTCGCCGCGCACGGGACGGACGACCCGCTCCTTCCCATCGCCCTGGGCCGCGCCAACCGCGCCGAGCTGGGCCGGCTCGGCTGCGAGGTCACCTGGCGCGAGTACCCGATGGGCCACATGGTGCTGCCGCAGGAACTCGACGACGCGCGCGCCTGGCTGCTGCCGCGCCTCTGAGGGAGGGGGCCAGCAATCGCGTCTAAAGCGCGGCGGCGCGTGCGCGGTGGAACTGCTCCAGCGCCGTGTTCGCCCGCGCGATGACCGCGAGCTTCTCCTCGACCGCGGCGAGCGCCGCGCCCGGAATCGCGAAGTACGCCTCGCCGTCCGGAGGCTGCGACAACCGGCGACATGCTCCTGGCACGGGCCTAATGTTCGCAGCATGGGCATCGAGATCGAGCGAAAGTTCCTGGTGCGGCGCGAGCTCTTGCCGGCCGAGCTGCCGGCGCCGGACGAGATCGAGCAGGGCTATTTGAGCGCCAGCCCGACGGTGCGTGTGCGAACGCGGCGCAAGGCCGGCGGCGAGCGGCAGGGCGAGCTGACCATCAAAGGCAAGGGGCAGCTGTCGCGCGGCGAGTGGAACTACGACATCCCTGCGGCCGAGGCAGACGAGCTGCTGGAGCTCTGCGCCACGAGCCTGCGCAAGACACGCCGCGAGCTTGGGCGCTGGGAACTCGACTATTTCGCCGACCGCGATCTGTGGCTCGCGGAGATCGAGCTTGCGCGCGAGGACGAGCCGTTCGAGCGGCCGGCGTGGCTGGGCGACGAGGTGACGAGCGACAGCGCCTGGTCCAACTCGCGGCTTGCCAGAGAGAGAGCCAGGCGATAGACGGGCGCATGCTCCTTCGGACCTTCGTCGCCGTCATCGCAGCCGGGGCCGTCGCGCCCTCCGCCCGCGCCTCCACCGACCCCGAGATCAAGTTCGAGAAGGTTCAATTGCCCAACGGCCTGACGGTGATCCTCAGCGAGGACCACCGGCTCCCGCAGGTCGCGGTGGACATCTGGTACCACGTCGGCGCCGCCAACCAGACGCCGGGCAAGAGCGGCTTTGCGCACCTCTTCGAGCACATGATGTTCTCGGGCAGCAAGCACATCCAGCCCACCTCGTTCAAGGTGCTCGAGAGCATCGGCGCCTCGCAGGTGAACGGCACCACCAACAACGATCGCACCAACTACTTCGAGGTGGTCCCTTCGGCCGAGCTGCCGGCGGCCTTGTGGCTCGAGTCCGACCGGATGGGCTTTCTCCTCGACACGCTCGACGACCAGAAGTTGAAGGTGCAGCGCGACGTCGTCTCCAACGAGCGCCGCCAGTCCTACGAGAACCGTCCCTACGGCATGACCCAGCTGCGCATCTGCGATCTGCTCTATCCAAAGCCGCACCCGTACTTCGACTGCGTCATCGGCGACATCGCCGAGATCCAGAGCGCCTCGTCCGCCGACGTGCGCGCCTTCTTCCGCCAGTACTACGGGCCCAACAACGCTTCGCTCGCCATCGTGGGCGACTTCGATCCGAAGGTGGCGAGGCAGCTGGTCGAGCAGTACTTCGGACCCATCCCGCGCGGGCCCGAGGTGGCGCGGCCCGAGGTGCAACAGCCCATGCTGAAAGGCGTGGTGAAGGAGCGCGTGGACGACAAGCTGGCCGAGCTGCCGCGGCTGGTGTTGGTGTGGAACGGCCTCAAGCGCTTCGCCGACGAGGAGGCCGCGGGCGACGTGCTCGCGGAGATCCTCGGCAGCGGCAAGACCTCGCGGCTCTACAAGTCGCTGGTGTTCGACAAGCAGGTGGCGAGCGGAATCGCGGCGAGCAACCCGACGCTGGAGCTGGGTGGTTACTTCGAGATCGCCGCGACGGCCAACCGCGGCCGCACCCTGGCCGAGCTGCAGCCGCTGGTGCAGGAAGTCCTCGATGACCTGCGGAAGAACGGGGTCACAGGGGAGGAGGTCGAGCGGGCGCGGCGCAACATCCTCGCCAACACGCTGCGCATGGTGCAGCGCATCGGCGGGTTTGGCGGCAAGGCGGACCTGCTCAACACCTACGAGACCTTCCTCGGCGATCCCGGCTTCCTGCCGCGCGACCTTGCGCGCTACCGCGCCGTGACGCCGGAGAGCGTGAAAGCGTTCGCGAACAAGTGGCTGCCTGACGACAGGCGCATCGAGCTCGACGTCGAGCCGCTCGCGCGCACCGCGCAGGAGGAGAAGTGATGAGGACCCTCCGCATCGCGGTCGCGCTGGCGCTGGCGAGCTGCGCTTCGGCCTCGAAGAGCACCGCGCCCACGACACCGGCCACTGCGACTTCGACGTCGGGTTCGGCCGCGGCAGGAAGCCCAGCCGCGACTCCGACGGGGAGCGTCGCCGCGACTCCGAGCGAGAGCTTGTCCGCGAGCGCCGCTGCGGCCCCGGCGGGCAGCAAGGCCGCGACCTCCACCCCGGCGAGCGCGAAGCCGTTGCCCGAGCCGCCGCCGATGCAGGACGCCGAGTACCGCCAGCAGCGGCCGCCGCCGCTCGCGGTGCAGCCGCGCTTCGTCGCCCCGGTACCGATGAAGATGAAGCTGCGCAATGGCGCGCAGGTGCTCCTGGTCGAGAACCACGCGCTGCCGCTCGTCGCGGTGGACCTGGTCTTCCTCCACGGCACCGACGCCGATCCGCTCGACAAGGCCGGCCTCGCCGAGTTCGTCGCCGACACGGTGGACGAGGGCACTGCCTCGAGGACCGCCACGGAGCTCGCCGAGCAGATCGAGGACCTGGCCGCGCTGATCAGCGCGGGCGCGGGGCGGGAGTCGGCGAGCGTGCACCTCGACTGTCTCGCAGAGACGCTGCCGCAGGCGCTCGAGCTGCTCGCCGACATCGTGCAGAACCCCGCCTTCCGCGCGCCCGACGTCGAGCGGGTGCGGACGCTGCGGCTCACGCAACTGCAGCAGAAGAACGCGAGCCCCGGCGCGCTGGCCTCGGATGAAGCGTCGCGCATCCTCTTCGGCCCGAAGCACCCGTGGGGCCAGCCTTCGGGCGGCACGCCCGAGACCGTCGCAGCCATCACCTCCGAAGACCTGGCGAAGTTTCACCAGACCTGGTGGGTGCCCAACGACGCGGTCATCTCGGTGTCGGGCGACGTGACCGCGGCGCGGCTGCGCCTGCTGCTCGACGAGCGCCTCGGCCACTGGAAGCCGCGCGTTCTTCCCAGGATCTCGCTGCCGCCGCTGCCCGGGCTGAGGAGCGGGATCGTGGCGCTCGACAAGCCGGGGACGAACCAGTCGCAGGTCTGGGTGCTGGGGCGGATGTTCGCGGCCCGAGACCCCGACGCGCTGCCGATGCGCATCGCCAACATGGTGCTCGGCGGCCTCTTCACCAGCCGGCTGAACACGAACCTGCGCGAAAAGAACGCCTACAGCTACGGAGTCGGGTCGGGGCTGTCGCTGCAGCGGAACCTGGGGACATTCCGAGCGGCGGGCGGGGTGATCGCGAAGAACACCGTGGACGCCGTCCGCGAGTATGAGAACGAGCTGCGCAAGTTCTCCGACGGCCGCGTCAGCGACGATGAGTTGGCGAAGGCGAAGGAGGCATTCACGCGCAGCCTTCCCTCGGCGCTGGAGACGAACGACGCGGTGGCGGGCGCTTTGGCGAGCCTCTACTCGCTGGGGCTGCCGCTCGATTACTACCAGACGCTGCCGGGGCGGGTGGACAAGGTCGGCAAGCCCGAGATCGCGCGGGTGGTGAAGAAGTGGCTGCACCCGGAACGGTGGCCGGTGGTGATCGTCGGGCCGGTGGCGCACAGCGAGGATGCGCTCCGCACCCTCGGCCTCGGACCGGTCGAGCTGAAGCCGGCTCCCGGCGCGCGACCTGCCCCCGCCAGCTCGACGGCGCCGGCCGCGGGCGCGCCACCGAAGTAGAAATTGCAGCCTCCGCAAAGTGCGGCGCGGGTCGTTTCGAGCGCGCCGTCGAGTGCGTTTCGGCGAGGCGCGTAATGGCCGTGCTCTTGCACCTCCTTCCCGCGGGACCTCCCCGTGGTGAAGCAGATGCTGACTTTCCTGTCGCGCTCGATTCGTCGCTTGCTGAACGCTGCGCCCGATGCGAGCGCGCCTTCGCTCTTGCCCGCGCCGCGCCTGCGGCTGGTGAGCGGTGGAACCTCGCGCGACATTCTGATCGCGGCGTCGCCGCCTGGGGCATCGACCTTCGTGGCGGGGCAGGGCGCGCGCATCTACTCGCTCGAGGTCTTCCGCAGCGAGCGGCTCGGCCCGCGCACCCCGCGCGCCGCCTGAGCCCCGCGCGCTGCGCTGCCGAATCCGCGCGCCGCCCCAAGAACCGCCCGCCTTGCGCCCCGAGCCGCGGCGGCGATCAGCTACCGGCCGTTCCTCGCCAGCGCCAGCAGGTACTGAGTCGGGTCGCGGAAGTGGACCAGCCGGTCCAGCGCCTCGTGGAAACGCGCGCGCCGAGGCGTCAGAGCGCGCGGTTGACTGCGTAGGTTGCAATTTCCCGCAGGTCTTTGCGCACCGCCGCGGGAAGCGGTGCGCGATCGAGCGCGGCCAAGGCCTGCGCGCAGAGCCGCCCGGCGTCGTCGCGGCACTCCTGCTCGGCGCCCGTCCGGCGGAGGATGGCGCGCAGCGAATCGACATCGGCGTCGGAGCGGCCAAGCCCTGCGCGCAGCACCGCGGCCTCGTCCGGCGCGGCCCGCTCCAGCGCCCGGGCGACGAGCAGCGTACGTTTTCCCTCGCGCAGATCGCTGGCGTTGGGCTTGCCGGTCACTTCCGGCGCGCCGAAGGTGCCCAGCAGATCGTCGGCGATCTGAAACGCTTGTCCCAGCGGCCGCGCGTAGGCCGAGAGCGCGTCCAGCAGCGACGCCGGCGCGTGGGCGAGCGAGGCGCCGATGCGAAGCGGCATCTCGAAAGTGTAGCTGCCGGTCTTGAGCCGCTGCAGTTCCAGCACGGCCTTCTCGCCGAGCGGCGCTCCGGTGGGAGCGCGGAGGTCCGCCAGCTGCCCCAGGGTCACCTCCTCAAGCGTGCGAGACATCACCTCGGCTGCGACGGGCGCTGCGTCTCCGCGGCGCAGCACCAGCTGGTAGGCCCACGCCTGGCAGAGGCTGCCGAGGAGCAGCGCCAGGCTCCCGCCGAGGTGGTCGTCGCCGAGCGAGCGGTGCAGGGTGGGGCCGCCGCGGCGCAGCTCGTCGCGGTCCATGAAGTCGTCGTGGATGAGGAGATAGGCGTGCAGCAGCTCGACGCCGATGGAGGCATCGAGCGCGGCGTCCGAGCCGGCCGCGCCGCCGCCGGCTCGGTGGCCGATGAGGACCAGCGCGCCCCGCAGCCGCTTGCCGCCGCGCAGGACATAGTCGCGCAGCAGCGCAAAGGCGTCGCCCAGCTCGACCGGAAGGCGCTCGAACGCGGACCGCTTGCTCTCGAGAAATTCGCGCAGCCGCGGCTCTGCGACCGCCGCGTACTCGGCGAGGAATGCCGGCGCCTTCGGAAGGTGGATAAAGCTCACGTCGCTTCGGGGCGCGCGACGAGCTTGGCGAGGATCTCCTGCGCGCGGTGCAGCTTGATCTCGCCCGCGGCGATGAGCGCCCTCGCCACCTCTTCGACGGCGGTGCCCTTGGCGCCGGCGCTGACCGCGAGGTTGCGCGCGTGCAGCGCCATGTGGCCCTTCTGGATGCCGACGGTGCCGAGCGCCCGCAGCGCGGCCATGTTCTGCGCCAGGCCCACCGAGGCCATGATGCCCGCGAGCTTGCGCGCGTTCGGGTTGCCCATCATGCGCAGCAGCACCGGGATGAGCGGGTTGGCCCTGACCGCGCCGCCCACCGTGCCGACCTGCAGCGGCAGTTCGCAGCGGCCGTGCAGCGCGCCGTTCTCGATCCACCAGCGGGTCAGCGGCTGGTAGCGGCCGTTGCGGGCGCACCAGGCGTGGGCCCCGGCCTCGATGGCGCGCCAGTCGTTGCCGGTGGCCAGCGCCACGGCGTCCACGCCGTTCATGACGCCCTTGTTGTGCGTGCAGGCGCGGTAGGGATCGGCGTCGGCGAAGCGGCTCGCTTCGGCGATGCCGTGCGCCACCTCCGCCCCCGAGAAGCCGAAGTCGCCCAGCGCCTCGAAGGGAATGCGGCACGAGGCGCGCGCCAGCCGGTGATCGGCGAGGTTCGATAGAATGCGCAAACGCACCCGGCCGCCGCTCAGCCGCTCGAGCAGCGGCGCCACCCCTTCGCACATGGTGTTGATCAGGTTCGCGCCCATCGCCTCCTGCGTGTTGACGAGCAGGTGGACGATGACCTGCGTCTCGGTGCCGCGGCCCTGCGCGTCGCAGAGCTCGATGGTGCGCACCTCGACGTCCTTCGCGCCGCCCCCGCGCGCCTTCATGGCGGGGTGGAGGACGTTGGCTGCGGCGAGGATGGCCTCCTTCTCCCGGAGGATGGCCTCGCGCGCCTTGGCCGGGTCGGGCAGATCCGTGATCTGCACCTGCCCGATCATGATCGGTTCGTCGGCATCGGCGGTGAAGCCGCCGCCCTGCCGCGCGATCTTGGCAGCCAGCGAGACTGCGGCGATGACCGACGGCTCCTCGACCGCCATGGGCACGAGGAGGTCCTCGCCATTGACGGTGAAGTTGAGGCCCACGCCGACGGGCAGGCCGAGCACGCCGATGGCGTTCTCGATCATCGCGTCGGCGTTGGAGAGCGGAAGCGTGGCGGAGAGGCCCAGGCCGCTCAACTGGTCGGAATCGAGCTCCAGCAGCTCGGCCACGCGGCGGAGCCGCTCGGCCATCTTCATGGTGTAGAAGCCTGGCAACCTGCTGGACGCCATCGTGTCGACCTCCGTGGGGCCAAGTCTGCCCCGGCCCGCCGCCCGACGCTCGTCGCAATCGCTCAAATCGCTCAGCTTGCGCGTTCGCCACGGCTGCTCTCCGTCCAGGCCGGAGACGGAGTCAGACGGGAATACCACTACTGGAGCGGCGGCTCCGCTGTGGATGAAGTTTTCGGGAAGAGCGGGAAAGCGTTGGTCACTGAGCAGCGTCGGCGCGCACGGCCTGCGGCAGGCCGTCGCGGCGCAGCCCGAAGAAGACCGCGCGGCCCCCGCGGCGCACGAAGACCCGTGAAACACCGCTGTGGCCGATGGAAGCGAGCGCCTTCTTCCAGGCGCCGCGGTCTGGGACCGGCCTTCCGTCGAGCTCGGTGATCAGGTCGCCCTCCCGCAGGCCGGCGCGATAGGCGCAGCCGCGCAGATCGATCGAGGCGATGCGCACGCCCTGGCCGGCCTCGACCGCGTCCTTGCCGCCGTCGTCCACGGCGAAGCCGAACGGCTCCTGCTCCTTGCGCAGCGCGGGCGGCGCCGCCTCGGGCGCCCAGACGGGCTCGCGGGGGTTCTCGCCGAGCGTCAGGGTCAGCGTCTCGAGCTTGCCTGCGCGCCAGACGCCGAGCTTGACGCTCCGGCCGGGCGCGGTGGCGGCGGTGAGCCAGCGCAGGCGGTACGCCTCGGCGAGGGGCTCGCCGTCGAAGCTCGTGACCAGGTCGCCGGCGCGCAGACCCGCGCGCGCCGCTGGGCCGCCGTCGAGGATCTCGGTCAGCACCACGCCCTTGCCTCCGGGCACCGCGAACGACTCGGCGAGCTCCGGCGAGATCGACTCCTGGATCGATGCGCCCATCCAGCCGCGCACGACGTGGCCGCGGCCCGCGAGCTGCGGACCGACCTCCTTGAGCTGGATGATCGGGATGGCGAAGCCGATGCCCTGGCCGGCGGGGTTCACCGCCGCGTTGATGCCGATCACCGCGCCGCGCCCGTCGAGCAGCGGGCCACCCGAGTTGCCCGGATTGATGGCGGCGTCGGTCTGGATGAAGTCGTAATAACCGGGGCGGCCCGAGGGGTTCACGTCGCGGCGGCCCTTGTACGAAACGATGCCGGCGCTCACCGATCGCGAGAGGCCAAACGGGTTGCCGATGGCGATCACCCACTCGCCGACCTCCAGGTGGTCGCTGTCGCCGAGCGGCAGCACGGGGAAGGGCTGCGCGCCTTCGATCTTGAGCAGCGCCAGATCGGTGGCGTCGTCCTTGCCCACCACCCTGCCGCGGTAGACGCGCTCCTCCTCGCCGACCTGCACGGTGATGTCGGTCGCCCCCTCGACGACGTGGCCGTTGGTGGCGATCAGGCCATCCTGGCGGATGAAGAAGCCGGTGCCGATGCCGCGCACGGGCGCCTCGCGCTGGCCCTCGCCCGAGCCGTAGATGCGCTCGAGGAAGTCGCGGAACGGATCGTTCAGGTCGCTGCCCCGCGCGGTGGTGGCGACGATGCCGACTACCGCGGGCATCGAGACCTTCACCAGCTGCGCGATGGACGCGGGAGGCGCGGTCGGGCGCGGGTTGGTCGCCGGCGCATCGGTCCAGAGCTTCTGGGGCGAGACGGCGGCGACGAGGGCGAGGAGGACCAGCATGCGGCGCACCCGGGGGCAAGAGCGGGCGCTTGCCCGCTCGAGTTCAATCGCAAAGTGGGTACGCCGGTTCCCAATCGCAACCGATGCGTTGCGTGCGGCGCGTCTATTTCCGGACCATCGCGGCGACCAGCTCTTGGGCGGCGGTGTTGGCGGCGCGCGGCGGCTTCCTCCCGTCGAGCAGCACGCGGAAGTCATACTCGACCGAAGGCTTGCCGGGCGTGGCGCAGCGGACCTCGACGTCGCCGTGGAGCGTGCTGACCACCTTGCCGTCGCAGCGCGGGTCGCCCTCGTTGCGCGCCGCCAGCGCGTCCAGGACGGTGGTACCGCCGGGCAGAGGCCTGTGCTGCAGCGCCAGCGCGATGCCCTTCTTCACGTCGGTGGAGTCGAAGCGGCCCTGCAGCCAGCTGAGCGTGAGCGCGAGCAGGAGCACCATCGCGATCGCGATCGGGATGCGCTCCCTGGGGATGCCGAGAAACTCCGCCATGCGAAGCCCCTCCTAGCACGCTTCAGCGCGCGCGGACGAGCTTGTCCAGGCCCGCGCGATCGTTCTGCTGCAGCGTCTCTTTTGCTGGCTGCGCGACGATGCGGTCGGGGCCTGCAGCAAGGCTTGCCGTGCGCTCGGGAATTCGATCGGAGGCGGGCGCGCGGTCAGGGCCGGCTGGGCGGTCAGCAGCCCCGGCGCGCGCGTGCTCTGTCTTGCGCGAGACGTGGCGGACCGGTGCCGGGGAATGAGCGGGATCGGCGGGCGTCGCCGAACCCCGCGTGGCGGTAAAGACCAGGTCCCAGGCCGAGCGCAGCCCGCGGGCCGCCAGCCTCGCGGTGGCGTGGGGCAGCCCGCGCTCGTCCGCGCGCTGCCAGAAGCTACGGCCGCCGACGGGCCAGAAGAGCGCGCCCGCGATCAGCGCGCAGAGGAGGGCAATGACGACCAGGGCCTTCATGCGCGGGACGCTGCCACGCGTCGGGGCGTCCGGCCAGTTTTCAAGCCCCTTATCCCTTCTTGACGCAAGCGGGACCGGCCCGCATGGTACGCAGTCCATTTCGGAGGTCGTTCTGCCGCAGGCCGGGAACAGCGATCGCTGGATGTGGCTGGTGGTGCTGGGCGCCACCGCGCTGGTGGTGGGGCTCGCGGTGCTCAAGGGCGACCATGGAGACGGCGTGCCGAAGGGCGCCGCAGCGAGCGCGCTGCACCTCAGCCTGCCGCTGCTCGACGGCAAGGGAAGCGCGTCGCCGCAGCCGGGCAAGGTGACGGTGGTGGACTTCTGGGCCACCTGGTGCGGGCCCTGCAAGGTCTCGATGCCGCGCGTCCAGCGGCTGTGGACCGAATACCAGCCTCGCGGCGTCGAGCTTTTCTCGGTGGACACCGACGAGCCGGGCCCCGACCGCGAGCCGCAGGTCCGCGAGTTCCTGCTGCAGAATCGGCTCACCTTCCCGGTGGTGGTGGACGATGAGCAGAAGACGGGCTCGGCAGCGTTCGCAGTGGAGAGCCTGCCGACCATGTTCGTGCTCGACAAGGGCGGCAAGATCGTCTGGACGCACGTGGGCGCGCTGACCGGCCGGTACGAGTCCGACCTGCGGCGCGCGCTCGACAGCGCCCTGGCGCAAAACTAGTCCGTACAGCGGCGCGACGGTCGGCTCGGGCCATCCCCGGCGGCCTAGGTCGCCGGCGACCGGGTCCAGCCCATCGTGTGATAGCCCTTGTCCACGTGGAGGGTCGCGCCGGTGATGCCGGAGCCGAGCGGGCTGCAGAGGAACGCGGCGGCGTGGGCGACCTCCATGGCGTGGAGCTCTTGCGGCAAAGGCGAGTTGCTCGCGTAGTGCTTCACCATCTCCTCGATCAAGCCGATGGCGCTCGCCGCGCGCGAGGCGAGCGGCCCGGCGCTGATGGTGTTGACCCTTGCGCCCCACTTGCGGCCCGCCTCGTAGGCGAGCGTGCGCGTGTCGCTCTCGAGCGCCGCCTTGGCCGACGACATGCCGCCGCCGTAGCCAGGCACGGTGCGCTCGCCGGCGAGATAAGTGAGCGACACCACCGCGCTTCCCGGCCGCAACAGCGGACCGAGCCGCTGCACCAGGCCCACCAGCGAGTACGCGCTCACGCTCACCGCCGCCAAATAACCGCCGCGGCTGGTCTCGAGCAGCGGCTTCTTCACCTCGGGCGCGTTGGCGAGCGAGTGCACCACGATGTCGAGCGGCTTCTCGCCGAAGTCCGCCGTCAGCTTCTCGACCAGGCCCGCAATCGAGAAGTCGCCGCGCTCGTTGTAGCGCTTGTTGCCGCGGAGGTCCTCGGGCGCGTCGGCGAGCGTGTCGTAGGCGGCGTCGAGCGGATAGATCTTCTCGAACTCGAGCATCCCGCCGCCGGCGAGCTTGCGCGACTCGTCGATCTTGCCGCGGCGGATCAACGTTTCGAAGATGCCGAGCGCGGGCGGCCAGGTCCCGACGCAGATGGAGGCGCCTGCCTCGGCCAGCGCTTTGGCGATGGCGAACCCGAATCCCGCGTCGTCCGCCACTCCCGCGACGAACGCGCGCTTCCCTTTGAGATCGATTCCGAGCATGGGCGCGGTATATCAAACGCGGTGCAATTGTCGCTCGGCCAGCTGTTCTTTTTGTTTGTTGCGACGCTGGCGGCGGCCTGCGCGCACGGCGGGGCCCCGCATCCGCCGCCCGACTTCGGGGTGACGCGCGCGGCGGCCGTCGAGGTTTGCCTGCCTCCGGGCGAGGTGGCCTGGCTCAAGTCGCTGCGCTGCCCCGCTGGCGAGGCGCCGCGCGCCGAGCGCCAGGGCAGCATCGGCCCGCGCACGGACCTCGGGCCGGACGACGGCGAGCGCGCCCTGCTGCAAATGGACCCGGGCCGGCCGCTCGCGCGCGGCGAGCCGGACCTGCACATCGTCGACGCGTTCAAGGTGTCCTGCGGCGCCCGCGAGACGACGCTCTATCTCGACATGTACCACTGCGGCGCGCCGCCACCACGAGTCCCACCGGCCGGGTTCACCATAGACGAATGAAGAGCGTTCGTCCGTCGATGAAAGGTGTCGCGCGGGCAGCGTTTTGATTTACTCCGTCCGCCACTGGCCGATGGGAGCGGGCGGGGGCGGAATGTCTTCGTCGCGGAGGCGGCCGAGGTTCAGGTTCTCCGCCGCGAGGCCGACGACCTTGATGAGCTCGTGGTCGCGCCAGCCCTTGTCAGCCTCGCCGTGCAGGAATTCGATGGCGCTCGCGCGGGTGCGGGCGCGGTGGTACGGCCGGTCGGTAGTGATGGCGTCGTAGATGTCCGACAGCTGCAGCACCTGCGCCGGGACCGGGAATTGCGAGCCCTTGAGCCCGTCGGGGTAGCCCGTGCCGTCGAGCCTCTCGTGGTGCCAGCGGATGATGGGCAGCAGGTGGCGCAGCGACTTGAGCGGTTCGCAGATGCGCTCCCCGATGACGGGGTGCTTGTTCATCACGATGCGCTCCTTGTCGGAGAGCCGGCCCGCCTTGTTGATGATCTCGTTGGGGATGCCGATCTTGCCGATGTCGTGCAAGACGCCGCCCTGCCGCAGCGCCTCCTGCGTTTCGTCGTCGAGGCCGGCCAGCCGCGCCGCTTCGACCGCCAGCGCGCCGACGCGCTCGGTGTGGCCTTCCGTATAGGCGTCCTTCGCCTCGACCGCGTTGGCGAGCGCGAAGATGACCTGCGTCGCATCCTCGAGCCGATCGGTGGCGGCGCGCGTGCGCAGCAGCGAGCGGATGCGCGCCCGCAGCTCGCCGGCGGGCGGCGGAAAGCCGATCACGTGCTCGGCGCCCGCGTCGAGGGCAGCCACGGTAGCGGCGGAGCCGGGATCGGCGCAGGCGACGACCGGCAGGAGCTTCATCGACGCCGCGCCCTTGATGCGCCCGACGATGGCCATGCCGGTGGCCGAGTCGCCGCGAAGATCGACGAAGACGATCGCCGGCCGGGTGGCCAACATGAGGTCTGCCGCCTCGGCCACGCCCGAGGCTTCGAGCAGCGCAAAGCCGGGCCCCAGCGCTCCCGCGAGGGCCTCGCGGAACCCGGCGTCTCCCGCGAGCAGCAGCTGAACGGCCATCGCGGATCACCCTAGCACCGTTCCAGCATCCGATCTTCGTCCGGTGACGAGGCTGCCCGCCGCCCGCTAGGTTGCTGACGACCGACCGCCTCGCCGGAGCCCCAATCGTGCGCAGACTCGCCGCCATCCTGGTCCTCCTTCCCGCCCTGGCCGCCTGCCGGCGCGATGGCGTGCGCGGCCTCGATGCCACTCCCGAAGTCCCGCTCACCATCGAGTTCGGCGTACTGGCGGTGAACGACGAGAAGGTCATTCCGCTCACCATCCACAACACCGGGCAGATCGGGCTGCAGGTGGCCGATACGCAGGTGGACCAGCCGTTCAACGTCGAGGACAGCCCCGACCCCGTGGCGGCAGGCGCGAGCGGCGACCTGCTGGTGAAGTTCCAGCCCGTGGCGCCGGGCGAGATGAACGGCACGCTGACGCTCTCGACCTCGTCGGTCGAACTGCCCGTGGTGACCGTGCGGCTGCACGGCATCGCGTATCTGCCGCAGCTCGAGACCGACCCGGGCCGGCTCGACTTCGGCGATGTGAACATGGGCGAGCAGAAGGTCCTCACCTTCACCGTTACCAACCGGGCGCCCGTCGATCTCAACCCCGGCGTCGAGCCGCTGGAGGCCGTCTCGCCCTTCATCGTCGCGCCGCAAGGTTCGCTCGGCACGCTCGCGCCCAGCGCCCAGGCGACCATCAGCGTGGCCTTCGCGCCCATCGCTCCCGGGACGCGAAGCAGCTCGGTGCTGCTCAGCTGCTCCGTGTGCGCCACGCGCCAGGTGCAGGTCACCGGCAACGGCATCGGCAGCGGGGTCGCGCCTCCACCTCCGCCTTCGTCAGACGCGGGCGCGCCGGACGCCGGCACGGCCGACGCCGGACCCGCCGACGCGGGCGACGCAGACGCAGGTGACGCGGGCGACGCAGACGCCGGCGCCGACGCAGGCACCACCGACAACGACGCAGGCCCGCCTCCGGTCCAGACCTGCACGCTGCAGGCGAGCCCCGATCGCGTGGACTTCTCGGCCCTCGCTCCCGGCGCGACGGTGCGGCGGGGAGTGACCATTCGCTCGGTCGGCAACTCCGCCTGCTTCGTGCAGATGCCGTACCTCGCGCCCGGCACCGACCCGTCGCTCCACGCCGCGCCGCTCGCCGCCACCACGCTGCAGCCCTCGCAGAGCGCCACGTTGACGGTGGTCTACGCGCCCAAGGCGAACACGCCGCTCGAGGTCACCGGCTCGCTGGTGTTCATCTCGAACGACCAGTCCCAGCAGCTCCTGGCGGTGCCGCTCAGCGGCTTGCTCGACCCACCGCCGCCCCCGCCGCCGCCGGCCGCGCCGGGCGTGCTGGTGTGGGCGCCGCACGCGCTCTCGTTCGACGCGCAGGTGCCCAGCGCGCCTCCATCGCAGACGCTGACGCTGCACAACGACGGCGGCTCCGACCTCAGCTGGACCGCAAGCGCAGACGATCCGCAGATGACCCTGTCGGACCGTTCGGGCACGCTCGCGCCCGGCGCCGACGCGGCCATCGACGTCTCGGTAGCGGCGCAGGGCGGGGCCGGCAGGCGGTCGCAGACCCTCCTCATCAACGCTGGCGCCGCGGGGAAGGCGGTGGTGCCGGTCTCGATCGTCTTCCGCGCCGCGCCGCCGCCACCGCCTTTGCCGGCAGCGCTCGACGTGCAGCCGCTGGCGCTCAAGTTCGTCGCCATGCTGCCGAGGGCGCCGGCGCCGCAGACCCTCACGGTCAACAACCTGGGCGGGCAGCCGCTCAGCTGGACCGGGTCGGTGGACGACGCCGCGGTGACTTTCAAGGCGACCTCGGGCTCGCTCTCGCCCGGCGCCGCGACGCTGATGACCGTCTCGGTCGCGCCGGCCGCATTCGCCGGTACGCGCACCGCCTCGCTGGTGGTGGACGCGGGCGCGGCCGGCAGCAAGACGGTGCAGATCACCATCGAGTTCGACGCGCCGCCGCCGCCACCTCCGCCGCCGCAGTACGGCGGCTCAGCGTGGCCCAAGTTCCACCACGACAACACCGCCACCGGCCTTTCGCACATCGACACCTCGGCCAACAGCGGCACGCTTTTGTGGAAGCACTTCGTCTCCGCGCCGCGGCCGTGCATCAACGACCCGCGCACCGATCACAACACGCGCTGCGGCACCTACGTGAACTCGCCGGTCCTGGCCGAGGACGGCACCATCTACCAGCTGGGCGGCGACGGGTACTTCTTCGCGCTCGACCGCGCCACCGGCAAGGAGCGGTGGAAGGTCAAGACCGGTGTTCCGTGGATCGCGGCCAACGAAGGCACGCCCACCGTAACCAGGGACGGCTCGATCTTCCTGATGACCGCGGGCGAGAGCCGGAGCACCTCGCAGTTCTTCAAGATCAGCAAGACCGGCACCCTCCTCTGGCAGAACACGGCCGACGGCAGCGGCGACGGCTTCGACTCCTCTCCCGCCCTCGGCGACGACGGCACGCTCTATCTCGCCGACGACGACAGCCCCTCGATCGTGGCGCACGACCAACGCGGCGTTTCGCTGGGCCGGGTGGCGATCGATCCGCCGACCGACATCGAGACCCAGTCGGGAGCGCTGGCGCCGGACAACATCGGCTACTGGTCGGCGAACGGGAACCTCTTCGCGCTGACCACGACGAAGCAGCTGTGGAGCTACACCGATCCCAAGGCGGCCAGCCAGGCTTACGGCTTCCACAACATCAAGAGCGCGCCCGCGGTCACCGCCGACGGCGAGGTGATCTTCACCTTCGTCTTCGAGACCACCAAAGCCGGCGTGAAGCAGCAGTCCACGCGCATCACCGCCTTCGCCTCCGGCCGGACGCAGAAGCTGCTCTGGAGCTCGACGCTGGGCCCGACCAAGCCGCAGGCGGGGCTGCCGCCGGGGCCGAACCTCGCGCCCAACGACGCCGATTCGATGCACTACCGCAGCGGCATCACCTCGCCGGCCATCGGGCCCGACGGCACCATCTACGTCGGCCACGCCGACGGCCTCTTTGCGATTCATGCAAAGACCGGCAAGGTCAAGTGGGGCGTGGGCATGGCGGCGGTGGTGAGCTCGCCGGCGGTGGGCGCCGATGGGACGGTCTACGTCGGCTCGGCCGACGGCGCGCTGCGGGCCATCTCGCCGGACGGCACCGTCAAGTGGAGGGTCAACACTGGAGGCCAGCTCAACTCGTCGCCGGCCATCGGAGCCGACGGCACCGTCTACGCCATGAGCGACGACGGTTCGCTCTACGCGGTCAGGTGAGAGTTCAGAGTTCAGAGTGTCTCTTTGTTTGCTTCAACTCTCAACTCTCAACTAACTAGCTTCCCAGGCCGACCCAGCTCGAGCCGTCGGGATAGGTCTCGCGCTTCCAGATCGGCGCGTCGGTCTTGAGCTGCTCGATGGCGTAGCGGCAGGCGTCGAAGGCGCTGGCGCGGTGGGGCGAGGCCGCGGCGATCACCACCGACAGCTCGCCGGGCAAGAGCGCGCCGATCCGATGGTGGATGCTGACCCGCGCAGCGAAGCGCTCGAGAGCCGCCCGCTCGATCTGCTCGAACACGCGCAGCGCCATCGGCTCGTACGCCTCGTATTCGAGCCGAATGACCTGCTTGCCGTGGTTGGTCGAGCGCACGGTGCCGGCGAAGCTCACCACCGCGCCGCAGTCCTTGCCTTCGACCGCGCGCAGCGGCGCCTGCGCGTCGAGCGGCGCGAGCGAGACTGCGTGGTGCAGCGGCGCCCCGCCGGCGACGGGAGGGATCAAGGCCACCTCCGCCCCGTCGCGCAGCGGCGCGGTGAGCTTGGCGAACTCCCGATCGACCGCGACGCGCAGCCTGCCCGCGATCGGCTGCAGGCCGGGATGGCGCGCGCACGCGGCCTCGAGCGCCTGCGCGGCGGTCGCGCCATCGGCCAGGTCGAGCACCTCGCTGGAGAGGCCGGCCCGCTCCCTGGCCGCGGCGAAGTAGAGGAGGGTCACGCGCACTAGCGTTCTCTAGCAAATCCGCGCGCACGTTGTCGCTTGAGTTTCGGCCCCGCTTCCCTAGAGTGCGCGGCCTATGACCACCCACAATCTGGGCACCGACGAGCTGCTCGCGCTCCTGCGCGACCCGTCGCTCAAGCCCGAGAGCATCGTCGAGGAGATGGAGTGCGCAGGCTGCGCGCCCCCCTCGGCCGAGCAGGTGAGCCACGCACGCGAGGCGCTCTTGAGGATCGCGCACGACGAGGCCGCGCGCACAGCCGGCCTCGCCTCGCCGCCGACCGGCGAATACTCGCTGGCCGATCTGTCGAGCCAGATCCGGGCGCTGCCCGAGGTGCTCGCCCTCGCTGCGACCCACGCCGCCGGCCAGGCGGGCCGCTCGGACCTGCTCTCGGAGCTGGCCACCTCGACGCCGAAGACCATCGCCAAGGAGGCCAAGCGCGAGCTGCAGCGCCTGAAGCAGAAGGGCGTTCAAATCCCGGAGCTGCGGCAACAGGGCGACGCGGTGCTCAAGCCGCTGCCCGAGGCGGAAGCGCCGCCGTGCTACGCCAGCTCGATCGACGCGTATGGCGAGCGCGCGGTGTGGTGGTCGCGCGCGGCCAAGGGTGGCGTCGAGGTGGTGCAGGCGGTCATCTCCGACGTGAAGGGAGTGCTCGCCATCGACGCGCTGGCGCTCTCGCGGCGCTCGTTCCGCGAGTTCGTCAAGCGGCTGCCGCGGCAGGGCGTGGTCACCACCACCGAGCTGCCGAAGGACCACGCGCGCTGGCTGATCGCGCAGTCCGAGATGGAGGGCGCGCGCAACGGCTTCTCGCCGCCCGGTTCGTACGGCGGCGCGCTGCGGCTGCTGGGGCCGGCGCCTTCGGAGGCGCCGCCGCACCCGGCCGACGCGATCGACTTCGGCCTCGACGGCGAGCTGCCGCACGCGCTCGCGGGCGCGGCGCTCTTCGCCGATCCGCTCTTCATGCCGTGGATCCCCGAGGAGGCGGCGCTCCGGGCGTTCGCGCAGCGGGCCGACGAGATCGCCGCGAGCCAGCTCTACCTCGACAAGGCGCAGAAGCTGGAAGCATTCGAGCGCGCCGCCGACGAGGCCGCCGAGACGTACTTTAGCCCGCCGCGGCACCTGCGCTACGCGCGCCGCCTGATGGAGATGGCCCACGTGCTCGCTGCCGAGAAGCGCATCGATGCTGCCCGGACCGCGCTGGCGGTGGCCCGGCAGCTTTTGCGCGGGGAGAAGAGCCCGTTCGCGCGGGCGCTCTTCACCCACGCGCTCGAGGGCCGCTTCGATGACGAAACGCCGGCCGCGCCGGCCCCTTTGATCGTCGCGCAGTGACGGAGCACCGGAACCCGGCGCCGACCACCGACGCGATCATCGCGCGCGACGACGGCCGCATCGTCCTGATCCTGCGCAAGAACGAGCCGCACGGCTGGGCCATCCCCGGCGGCTTCGTAGACTACGGCGAGGAGCTGGGCCACGCCTGCGTGCGCGAGGCAAAGGAGGAGACCGGCCTCGACGTCGAGCTGGTCTCGCAGCTCTTCACCTATTCGGACCCGGCGCGCGACCTGCGCCAGCACACCCTCTCGACGGTCTACGCCTGCCGGGTGCGCGCCGGAGAGCTCAAGGCCGACGACGACGCGGCCGACGCGCGGTGGTTCGCCGAAGGCGAGGTGCCCTGGGACGAGCTTTGCTTCGACCACGCGCAGGTGCTGCGCGACTACTTCGCCTGGGCAAAGACCGGACAGCGCCGGACGATCTGACCCGCTGGCGCGCTGCGAAGATCTGAGAGACGTCGAAGCGTCCAACCGTTTGCGCTGCAACGACTGAACGCTTCAGGCTCAAGTCCAACTTGAAACTACTTGTTCGGCTCGCTCATGGTGGGCGCGGTCACCGGCAGGTTCTCCGGCCGCGCGGTTGTCCGCACTTGCGCGTCCAGCTGCTGCCAGCGGTTGTAGAGATCGACCGCGCCGCTGCGCTGGTCTGCCGCCTCCTTGCGCAGCTGCCCCTCCTTCACTTGCGCCTCGGCCACGCGCCCGTCGATGGCGGCGCCGTTGACGGCCTCGACCTGCGGAGCATTGCCTGCCTTCATCGCGCGGTACTTGGCCTGGTCGGTCATGGCCGCAGCAGTGGCGATGTGCGCCTCCGCCAGCTCCCGGTCCGTGACGCTGACGTCGATCATCCGCTTGAGATACTCGAGCTTGAGGTCGGTCGCCTTGATCCGCTCCTCCGAGCCCTTGATGTCGTTCTCCGCATGCGCCACCGCGTCACGGTCGGCGTACTGCTTCTTCAGCATGTCGCGCTCTGCCGTCGACCGCTTGAGCTGCGCCTCGGCGACGTCGCGCTCGCTCTTCGCCACCTCGTAGCGCGACCGCGTCTGGGCCTCGTTGGCCCGCGCCTTCGCCAGCGCGTCGTGAGCGTGGCCCTCCTCGATGCGCGCGTCGTCCACCGGCTGCATCTGCTCCTGGTCGAGCCGGGCGAGGCCCGAGTCATCGACCTTCTGCACCGGCTTCTGGCTCGCGCATCCGACCACGAGACCGAGCAGCGCCCCCGACATCACTCCCCATCGCATCCTCATGACTGCCTCCCTAAAGCCCGCTTTCCGAGCGGGCGTGTCCATGAAAGAACGTAGGAACGGCGCGCGCGAACCGCATCGGCTATGCTCCCCGCCCGCCATGCTTTCCATTCTGATTACTGTCCTCGGGCTCGGGCTCCTCATCGCTGCACACGAAGCTGGCCACCTCCTGCTTGCCCGGCTGATGGGCATGCGGGTGGAGACCTATTCAATTGGCTTCGGACCGCGCCTCGCCGGCTTCCGGAGCGGCGACACCGACTATCGAATCAGCGCGCTGCCGCTCGGCGGCTACTGCAAGATCGCCGGCTTTACGCCCGACGATCCCGCCGCGCAGGACCCCGCAGACACCGGCTCGTACATGAACAAGCCGGCGTGGCGGCGCTTCCTCGTCATCGCCGCAGGGCCGGGCGTGAACTGGCTGGTCGCGTTCGTGCTCATCGCCGCGCTGTACATGACCCACGGCTTCATCGACCTGAGAACCACCCGCGTGGAGGTCCTGCCGGGAGGGCCTGCGGCCGCCGCCGGGATGCAGACGGGCGACCAGGTGCGGTCGGTTGACGGCGTGGCCATCGCGGCGTTCAGCGACCTGCAGCGCGAGCTTCATAAGGAGGTCGGGCCCGAGCGGCGCATCGAGGTGCTGCGCGCCGGGGTTCCGCGGTCGCTGCGGGTGCGGCCGGACAATGGCCGCATCTCGGTGAAGCAGGATCGCGTGCTGCTGCGGGTCCCATTCACCGAGGCCATCCCGCGCGCAGCCTCCGATACCTGGGCCTGGAGCGGGCAGATGCTGGGCGGGCTCGCCGACGCCGCGCGCGGGAGGGGCGGCTCGCTCGCGGGCCCCATCGGCATCGTCAAGCAGGCGTCGGCGGAGGTGAAGCGGGGCGTCGCGGACTTCGCTGCCGTCCTGGCGAACATCTCGATCGGCCTCGCCATCTTCAACTTCCTGCCCGTGCCCGCGCTCGACGGCGGCCGGCTGGTGTTCCTCGGCATCGAGCTGGTCAGCGGACGCAAGGTGAACCAGAAGGCCGAATCGGTGATGCATCTGATCGGCCTGCTCCTGCTGCTCGCGCTGGTGCTGGGCGTGACTGTCTTCGGCGACCTGCAGCTGGGGAAGAAGCTCTTCCATCCTCACGACGGCTGATGCGGAGCGGCCCGGAATCCGGCGGCGCAGCGGCAGGCGCGGCGCCGTGCGAGCGGGCCGGGGCGCGAGCAGCAGCACCGCGAGGAGCCCGAGGCGCAGGAAAAGGCGAGGTCTGGCGGGCTGCATAGCAGCGCGCGGCCGGGGTGGCATCGGTCGTGGGGCGTGGTAGTAGAGGGCGGTCATGGCCCGGAAAGCAGCCAGAGCCTCCCCCCGCAAGAAGGCCGCTGCCCCGGCGAAGAAGGCACGCGCGCCGCGCGCCCCGAGGTCGAAGCCGCAGGACACGCTCGCGCTCACCGACGCCGACCGCGACCTGGTCGAGCGGCTCGCCGACCGGACCGGCCTCCTCCCGCGCGAGATCATCGAGCGCGCCTTGGCGGGCTATGCCGCCGCCGTCGCTCCAGGCATGCCGCTGCACGCGCTGCCGTTGCCGCCGCGCGGGCAGGGCGAGGAGCCCGCGCTGCGGTTGTTCCTCTCGGTGGACGGCAAGCCGGAGATCGAGATTGACAAGGCGGAGTTCGTGTTGGGCTCCGGGCCCGACACCGACCTGCGGCTCGACCTGCCGCTGATCGCGCCTCGCCACGCCCGCATCCTCTGGCGCGACGGCCGCCACGTCTTCGAGGACCTGCACTCGGCGCGCGGATCCTTTCAGCACGGCCAGCAGGTGGACGTCCGGATGATCCAGACCGGCGACGAGATCGACCTGGGCGGCTTCCTCCCGGTGCGTTTTCGTCTTTCGTGAATGCCTGAATGAGGATTTGTAACCTTCCGCGGCTGTCGCGGGTTGCCTGCTTGCGTTCGACGGAAGGGGCTGGAAGCAGATGAGCGACCGAGACCAGCTGGACGACGAGGCGCTGCTACGCGAGGCGCGGAAGGTCGTGCCGCCGCTGCCGGACTTCGAGCCGCGCGCGGGGTTCGCCGCATCGGTGGCGCTGGCGGCGCGCGATCAGCGCCTCGGGGCCGGGTTCAGCTTCCTCCCGCTGCGCTGGGCGTTCGGCGGGCTGGCGATGGCGGGCGTGGCGGCCGGGGCGCTGGTCCTTTTGCGGCCCCACCAGCCGCCGAGCGAGCTGTTGCTCGCGCAGCGGCTCGATCTCTACCAGGACCTGGCCGTGCTCCAGCACCAAGAGGCGCTCGAGGACTTCGACGTCGTCTCCGTGCTCCACGAGCTGCAGCCGGAGGGGAAGCCGTGAGGGGCGCCGCGCTCGCGCTGTGCCTGGGACTCTCCGCCGCCGCGCCGGTGCGTGCGCAGGCGGCCTCTTCCTCTTCCTCCGCATCCGAAGAAGAGCGGTTTCGCAGCATGACGCCGGCGCAACAGGAGGAGCTGCGCCAACGCTTCCGCGATCTCAAGCAGCTGCCGCCCGAGCAGCAGGCCGCGCTCAAGGCGCGGCTCGACCGACTCAACTCACTCCCCCCGGCCGAGCGCCAGCAGGTCGAGGAAAACTATCGCCGCTTCCAGGCGATGGGCCCGGCCGAGCGGCAGGAGGTCGCCGAGCGGTGGAAAAAGTTCAAGGAGCTGCCGCCGGAGAAGCAGGCCGAGCTGCGCGAGCAGCTGCGCAAGGTGCTGAACGCGTCGCCCGAGGAGCGGAAGCAAATCTTCGAGAACATGCGCCGCTGGGAGAGCATGACCCGCGAGCAGCGCGAGGAGCTGCGGCAGAAATTTCGCGAGCACCGCAACGAGCGCAAGCAGCGGCGGCAGGAGCGCCACGAGCTGCGGATGGAGCGGCACTAGTCCATGCCAGGCCTCCTGCTGGCCGCGCTGCTGGCCCAGGCCGCGCCGCGCCCGCAGCCTCCCGCGCCAAAGGCCCAGGCGCGCGCTCCGCTGTCGCGCGAGGATGTGGAGCTGGTCAAAGAGCTCGCGCTGCTCGAGCGCGTCGAGCTGCTGCAGAACCTCGACCTCTTCGAGGGCGGGCAGAGGGAAGTGGCTCCAGGGCCGCCTCCGACGCGCGCGCCGTAGACCAGGCTTTCGACCGCCCTGAACGCCGCAGCGATGCGGCGGAACGCGGTGACCCCATCGGGTACTAGGTGACCCCATCGGGTACTAATCGTTGACCAAGAGGTTCGGCCGCGTGGGTCAGGGCAGGGGATCCGCGCAGCACGCGAGGCTCAACCCGCGGACGGGCGATTGCGCCGATCGGACTCCTGGATCGGAACGTCGTTGATCGAAGCGTCCCGCCTGAGCATCAGGCCCTCAGTGTCGAACTCCCACTGCTCATTTCCATGGCTGCGGAACCATTGGCCGGAGGCGTCGTGCCACTCGTATTCGAAGCGCACGGAGATGCGGTTCTCGTAAAAGGCCCAGAGCTCTTTCATCAGCCGGTAGTCGAGCTCCTTCGCCCACTTGCGGCGCAGGAACTCCTTGATGGCCGTCCTGCCGCTGAAGAACTCCGAGCGGTTCCGCCACGAGGAGTCCTCGGTATACGCGAGCGCGACGCGCTCCGGGTCTCGGCTGTTCCAGGCGCTCTCGGCCGCCTTGACCTTCGCGCGGGCGGTTTCCAGGGTGAACGGGGGCTTGATGACCGCCGGGGTCGTGGGCTGGCTCATGCCGGTGCTCCTTCGGATCGAGGAGACCCTACTCCAGCGGGCGGTCCTCCGCACTTGTCGATCGCGGCTTCCCGTCGGAGCTCCGCCTCGCACGCGGCGGAGTTGTGGCGGGGATGCGCGCCGCTGGGGCGTATCAGGCGACGCGCGCGCGGCCGAGCACCTTGTTGAGGTATTGCCCGGTATAGCTGCCTTTGGCCGACGCCACCTGCTCGGGCGTGCCCACCGCGACGATGTAACCGCCTTTGTCGCCGCCCTCCGGCCCGATGTCCACGATGTAATCAGCGCATTTGATCACGTCGAGGTTGTGCTCGATGACCAGCACGGTATTGCCGGCGTCCACCAGCCGGTTGAGCACGATCAGCAAGCGGCGGATATCCTCGAAATGCAACCCGGTGGTTGGCTCGTCGAGGACGTAGAGCGTGCGCCCGGTGTCGGTGCGCGCCAGCTCGCGCGACAGCTTGATGCGCTGCGCTTCGCCGCCGCTCAGGGTGGGGCTGGGCTGGCCGATCTTGATGTAGCCGAGCCCGACGTCGTCGAGCGTTTTCAGGATGCGGATGATCTCCTTGTGCACCGAGAAGTGCTCCATCGCCTCGCGCACGCTCAGGTCCAGGACCTCGGCAATGTTCTTTCCCTTGAACTGCACGCGCAGCGTGGCGTCGTTGAAGCGTCTGGCGTGGCACACCTCGCACGGCACGTAGACGTCGGCGAGGAAGTGCATCTCGACGACTTTCATGCCGTCGCCCTCGCACGCCTCGCAGCGGCCGCCTTTGACGTTGAACGAGAAGCGCCCGGCCTCATATCCATAGGCGCGCGCTTCCGGCGTCCGGGTAAAGACGTCGCGAATGGCGTCGAAGACCTTGGTATAGGTCGCCGGATTGCTGCGCGGCGTCCGCCCGATGGGCTTCTGGTCGATCTCGATCACCTTGTCGAGGTGCTCGATCCCCGCGAGCGCTTTATAGGCCCCCGGCGCCTCGCGCGAGCCATAGAGAGCGCGGCTCAAGGCCGGATAAAGAATTCCATTGATCAGCGTCGATTTCCCCGCGCCCGAGACGCCGGTGATGGCGACCAGCTCGCCGAGCGGGAATTCGACGTCGACGTGCTTGAGGTTGTTCTCGGAGGCGCCTTTCAATGAAATGCGCAGGCCATTGCCCCGCCGCCGCTGCGCCGGGATCTCGATGCGCCGGCGGCCCGAAAGATAGGCGCCGGTGAGCGACCTCTCCCCCGCGGCCATCACCTTGCGCGGCGTCCCTTCGGCGACGATCTCCCCGCCCAGCTCTCCGGCGCCGGGTCCGAAGTCGACGATCCAGTCGGCCTCCTCCATCGTCTCCTCGTCGTGCTCGACCACGATGACGGAGTTGCCGAGATCGCGCAGCCGCTTGAGCGTGGCGAGCAGGCGCGCGTTGTCGCGCTGGTGCAATCCAATCGAAGGCTCGTCGAGGATATAGATGACGCCGGTCAGCTCGCTGCCCATCTGCGAGGCGAGCCGGATGCGCTGCGACTCGCCGCCGGACAGCGACGGACCCGGCCGATCCAGCGTCAGGTATCCGAGACCGACGTCGATCAGGAATCGCAAGCGATTGCCAATCTCTTTCAACAGCTCGACCGCGACGACCTTGTCGTTCCCGACCAGCGGCAGCTCCTGCATGAACTCCGTCGCCGCGTCGATGGTCATGCGCGAGACATCGACGATGCTCTTGCCCGCCTCCTCGCCAGCGTCGCCGACGGTGACCGCGCGACTCTCGGGCCGCAGCCGCTCGCCCTTGCAGAAGGAGCAGGCCTTGTCGCTGAAGTAGCGCAGGTAATGCTTGCGCATGCTCTCGGAGGTCGTCTCCTTGAAGCGGCGCATGAGCATTGGAATGATGCCCTCGAAGGACGTCTTGTAGGTGCCGGTGCGGCCGCCTTCGCTCCACTTGATCGACATCGTGTCGTCGCCGCTCCCGTTGAGCAGGAGCTGCTGCATCGACGCGCCGAGGTCCTTCCACGGCTTGTCGAGCGGCACCTTGAACGACTGCGCCAGCGACTCGATCATCCGGAAAGTCCAGCCGCCCTGGCGCTCGAGCGCGTGGTTCCAGGGCTCGACGGCGCCGTTGCGGATGGTCTTGGTGACGTCCGGGATGATCAGGTCGGCGTCCATCTCCGGCCGGGTGCCGAGGCCGTTGCACTCCTGGCACATGCCGAGCGGGTTGTTGAAGGAGAAGCTGTGCGGCGCCAGCTCGGGGAAGCTGATTCCGTCCACCGGGCAGCTCAAGTGCTCTGAATACATTGAATGTGTTTCGCCGCCGCCTTTCAAAGACGTGAGCGCGTGCAGCACGCCCTTGCCTTCGCGCAGCGCCGTCTCGACCGAGTCGGTGAGGCGCTGGTCCACGCCGCCGCCCGCGCCCCGGGCGCCCTCGCCCTTGATGACCAGGCGGTCGACGACGATCTGGATGTCGTGCTTGCGCTTCTTGTCCAGCTCGATCTCGTCGTCGAGATCGCCGATGACGTCGTCGATGCGTGCGCGCGCGTAGCCGCGCTTGCGCGCGTCGGCCAGGACCTCCTTGTGCTCGCCCTTGCGCTGCTCGACGAGCGGCGCGAGCAGCGCGAGCTTGGTGCCCTCGGGCAGCCGCGACAGCTCCTCGGCGATCTGCTGGGCCGACTGCTTGCCGACGCGCCGGCCGCACACCGTGCAGTGCTGCTTGCCGATGGCGGCGAAGAGCACGCGCAGGTAGTCGTGGATCTCGGTGATGGTGCCCACCGTCGAGCGCGGGTTGTTGGAGGCCGCCTTCTGCTCGATGGAGATGGTGGGAGACAGGCCGCGGATGACGTCGTAGTGCGGCTTCTCCATCTGCCCGAGGAACTGGCGCGCGTAGGCGGAGAGCGACTCGACGTAGCGGCGCTGGCCCTCAGCGTAGAGCGTGTCGAAGGCGAGCGAGCTCTTGCCGCTCCCCGAAACGCCGGTGAAGACGACCAGCTTTTTCTTTGGAATTTCGAGGGTGACGTTCTTGAGGTTGTGCTCGCGGGCACCCTTGACGACGATCGACTCCGGTTCCATCGGTGGGCGTGTCCTGAGGCGAGAGGGACCGGGCAGAATAAGGAAGAGAGGGCGACTGCACAACCCGCATTTGCAAGCTGCCCTGGTGACAGGCGAGCGCCTGCTCTCGCTGCAACGCGCCGCGCCGCTCCCTACCTTGCAGGCATGTCAAACGAGAGCAAGCGAGGCGAGGGCGCCGCCGAGGAGCTGGGCGGCAAGGTGAAGAAGATCGCGGGCCAGGTGCTCGGCAACGAGCAGATGGAAGCTGAAGGCCGCGTGAAGGAGGTCAAGGGCGAGGCGAAGCAGGAGGCCGCCAAAGCCGCAGAGCGCACCGAGGGCAAGGTCGAGGAGATGGTCGGCGCGGTGAAGAACCGCATCGGCGCGGTGATTGGGAACGAGCAGATGCAACTGGAAGGCCGCGCCAAAGAGCTCAAGGGCGAGGCGAAGCAGAAGATCAACGAATAGCTTTCGCGAGCACCTCTATTCGTCGGCCTCGGCCGGGGCGACCTGGTCGAGGCCATACTTCTCCGCCTGGCTCGAGACGATCGCGGCGGCGAGGACCTTGGGGACGTACTCGCGCGTCTCCTCCGGCAGCTTCTTCAGCCGGTACAGGTGCCAGAAGTCGCGCTTCTCCTTGCGGAAGCCGCCCGGCTCCTGCGCCACCTGGTGCAGCACGCGCCGCACGCCCGCCTCGCCGCGGTTGTACGACGCCATCGCGAGCATGAATGAATCGCTGCCGTACTCGGCCAATAGATTGGCGAGGTGCTGCGCGGCGGCTTTGGTCTCCTTGTCGGGATCGTAGCGGTCGTCGGTCTTGCCTTCCACCGTGAGCCCGTAGTTGCGCGCCGTCGAGGCCGACAGCTGCCACATGCCCGCCGCGCCCGCGCTGCTCTTCATCCTCGGATCGAACTGCGTCTCGGCCCAGGCGATGTACGCCATCTCCTCGGGCAGCCCGAGCGCGCCGAACTCGCGCAGGATGTTCGCCCAGTACCGCTGCTTGCGCCGATAGACGAATTTCAGGTTTGACGAGTGCGCGAGCACGTCGATCTGGAACTTGAGCCGCTCCTTGAAGATGGGCGGCACGGCGTAGGTCTGCGCGTCGAACTTGCGCAGGATGGCGCGGATCTGCCGGTCGAGATCGTCGCCCGCCTCCGCCACCTCGGCGGCCGTCTTCCGGTCCGACTTGCCCAAGGTCTCCAGGGTCCGCTCGGCGCTGCCGGCGAGGGCGCCGAGCTTCTCCTCCAGCGCGGCCAGCCGCTCTGGATCGCTCTCGGACTGCATCTGGTCCTGCACCGCCGCGATCTCCTTGTCGATGCGCTCCTTCTCCTTCAAGAGCCCCGCGATCTGCCGCTGCTGCCGCACGATCACGACGCCCATGACCGCGACCACCACCAGCGCCGCGCCGCCGACGGACAGCACCACCTTCACCCAGCGCTTGCGCGTGCTGGTTTTGGTTCTCTGCTGCACCTCGCGCATCGTGCTCGCCATGATCTGCATGGTCTGGCCCGACGAGACGCCGCCCGCCTGTCGCCGCCCCTCGGCGACGCGCTTCGCCGCCAGCTCCGCGAGCTTCGCGGTCTGCGTATCGGCGCTCTGTTTGAGACCCGCGCTCAGCGCCGACAGTTCGGAGGTCGCGTCGATTCTCGGCGGCGGCTTGCTGATCTTGATGTCCTTGAGGTTGACCGCCTCGGTCTTCATCGCGCCGCCGAGCCCGTCGGCAGCGTCGAATTGGATTTTGACCAGCGGACCTCCCGCGCCAAGCTGCACCTCCTCGCCCTGGCGCAGCCGCGCCTTGGTCACGCGCTGCCCGTCGATCAGCGTGCCGTTGGTGCTGCCGGTGTCCACCACGAACCAGCAGCCGTCCTCGTAGAGGAACTCGGCGTGGTGGCCCGAGACCTTCGGATCCTGCGCGGCGTCGAAGCGCAGGTCGCAGTCCTCGGCGCGGCCGACGCGCACGGTGGACTTGCCGGAGGTGGAGGTCTGTCCCTTGAGGCTGCCCGACAGGTGCTGGATGCGGATCATCGGCGAACCCCCGACCCGCCAGCATACCGCAGGCTGGCGGGTGGCAGGATCAGGCAGTGCGCCTTTGGCGCGCGCGAATGCCGATCAGCGCCAGCGCCGCCAGCGAGAGCCAGCCCGGCCAGTCTCCCAGCACTTCATAAGGCGTCGTGCCCTGCATCATCGGCACGTCGTGGACGGCGACGCCCTGCGTGTTGCGCGCGATTCGCTGCACCACGCGGCCGGTGGCGTCCACGAAGGCGCTGATGCCGGTGGAGGTCGCGCGCAGGAGCCAGCGGCGGTGCTCGATGGTGCGAACGGCGGCGAGCATCAGGTGCTGCTCCTGCTCGTGACCGGTGCCATACCAGGAGTCGTTGGTGAGGTTGACCAGGGCGTTGGCGCGGCCTCCGCCGTGGTCCCGCATGGCCGCGCGGACGATGCCCGGCAGGATGCCTTCGTAACAAATGAAAGTTGCGAATCGATAATTTTGCAAATGGAGCGGGGCGGTGCTCGCGCCGCGGCTCAGGTGACTCGACATCGGCGACCACTTGTAAATCTGCGGAAACCACTCGCCGCCCGGGATGTACTCGCCGAAGGCGAGCAGGGCGATCTTGTCGAAGTGGTCGCCGATGCGGCCGTCCTTGTCGATGGCGATGGCGCTGTTCCAGAGGTCGTGCGGGCCCATCCGCTCGACGCCGGCGATCAGCGCCACCGGCACGCCGCCCTGGATCAGCTTGCCATCGTCGCCGTCGCGCACCGCTTGCGTGTTGAAGCCGACCTCCGGCCAGACCACGAGGTCGGCGCCGCGGCCGTGCAACTCGGCGGTCTCACGCCAGAGGGTGCGGATGCTCGCGTAGGGGTTCTCATGCAGCTCGAGCTCGCCGACGTTCGGCTGCGCCAGCCCGACGCGCAGCTGGGGCGCGGCCTTCTCGATCTCGCCGACGCGGACCATCCGCCAGAAGCCATAAGAGGCGGAGAGCGTGAGCACCGCGATCGAGGCCAGCATCGAGGCCAGCGGCGGGCGCTTCCTCTCGGCGATCGACTGCAGATGATCGAAGAGCGCGCCGTTCACCACCGCCTGCACCGCGGTGAGCAGCAGCACGCCGCCCAGGTCCGCGATCTGCACCAGTGCCAGGATCGGCATCAGCGCGACGCCGGTGTAGCTCTGGAAGAGCAGGGGATAGACGAACTCAGTCGCGACCAGCGCCACCGGCAAAAGCGCGGCGAGCCGCCAGGTCGATCGCAGCCAGGCCCAGCGCAGCGCATACGAGAAGACGCCGAAGAGGAAGCCTTGCGCCGCGCAGATGAGCAGGTACCCGAGGAAGGCGAGCGGCCAGGGCAAAAAGGCGAAGACGGTGAGGAGGTGGATGATCCAGGTGTAGCCGCCGAGGTGGGTGACGAGGCCCATCCAGGCGCCGAGCTTGAGCGCCTGCCGCGGGGTGGTGTTCCGCAGCGCCCAGAGCAACGGGATGAAGCAGACGAACGCGAGCGGCCAGACGCCGAAGCCGATCCAGGAGAGGAAGTAGAGGACGCCCGAAAGGGTGGCGAGGAAGAGCGGTCTCCGCATGGGGGCGGTCTCTTTAGCACGGGGCCCGTGCTAGGAAGCGGCGGTGGCCGTGCTCCTCAACCAGACCGCGAATCTCCAGCTGCGGCTCGAGCTGCGGCGCCGCCTCTCCGACGGCGTGCGGACGGCGGCGGCGCTCGAGATGTCGGTCGCGGTCGAGCGGTACCAGCAGGACGGGCACCGCTTCGAGCCGCTGCTCGCAGTAAAGGCGGCGACTCTGCTCGACCTGGATCTGATCCAGTTCCTGCAGCAGCTCGAGGAGCTGCTCGCCGGCGCGGCGGCCGCGCCCGAGGGGCAGCAGCCCGCGGCGGCGCTGGAGGCGAGCGTCGAGCCGGCCATCGGGGTGCGGATCATCGGCGGGCCGGACGCCTTTCTCGTCGAGACTGGCATCGACCTATTGAATATATTAGAGCTGGTCGGCGGCGCGCAGGGCGAGCGCGGCGCGGACCTGGCGCTCTTCCGCTTCTTCGCGAACGCGCGCGCGGTGGTGGCCTTCTGCGGCGCGCTGCTGGTGGAGTTCGCGAAGTTCCCGACCGACCCGGCGGGCGTCGAGCCCGGCGCCGCGCAGTAGGGGAGTCGCGTGAGGCGGGCGCGCCGACGAAGCTTGAGCGCCCGCGCGCGAAGGCGGCCGCCGGGATGCTCAGCGGCCCAGCGCCTGCAGCTGGCGCGCGACCTTCTCGCGGTCCGCGGCGACGTCGTAGAGCTTGACCGCCTTGCGATACCAGTCGCGCGCGGCTGGCCGGTTCCCGCGCTTGGCCTCGGCGTCGCCGATCATCTTCGAGGCGCGTGCGCGGTCGCGGCGGGCGAGGTGCGGGCGCGCGAGGATCTGCTGCAGCGTCGCCTCGGCGGCGGGGACCTGGCTGGTCCAGAGCTGCTTCTGCGCGCGGTCGAACTGCTTTGCGAAAGGCGAAGGCCGCGAGCGCTGGCCGGCCGCCGGCGCAGCGCCGGCCCTCGCGAGCGCGGAGGCCGCGTTGCTGGACGGAGGCCCGTGGGTGACCTCGTCTCCCCCGCTCGGCTGAACTGCCGCCCTGCCCGCGGGCGGCGCCGTCGCCGGAGTCGCAGCCGCGCTGGACTCCGCCGCGCGATCCGAGGTTGGCGGAGCCCCGTTCAGGTTAGAAGGTGAGCCTGCGCGCTCTGTTGCAGGCGGCGCCACCGCGCGAGCGCCGGCCGCGCGAGCGCCGGCCGCGCGAGGCGCCCGAGGCGCGCTGCCGCGCGACAGCATTAGCGCCACCAGCAGGGCAATCGCCACTCCCGCCGCAATCGCCACGCGCGGCCACCACGCCGGCCACAGGCGCGGCATCCAGTCGGGCACTCCGGGCGCCTGGTCCGCGGGCTGCGGCGGCACCTCGCCGAGCAGCGCGCGCTCGAGCGCTGGGTCGAGCGCCGTTGCCACTTCGCGCGCGACCGGCGCGGTCGCCACCTCTGGCTCGGGGCGTGGCGCTTCGACCACCGGCAGCGGGTCGTCTACCGCCGCCGGCCCATCCTCCATCGGCGCGGTGTCCGCGATGGGAATGAGCGACCGCATCACCACCGCGAGCTCGTCGCCGCTGGAAAAGCGCTGCGCCGGCTCCTTCGCCAGGAGCCGCGCCAGCAGCGCCTCGAGCTCTCCGTTCACCTTGCGGCCCGCGTCGCTCAGCCGCAGCGGCGCCTGCTCGCGGTGCGCGGCCAACAGAGCTTCCGCCGTCGCGCCCATGAAGGGCAGCCGTCCCGAGACGAGCTGGTAGAGGAGCACGCCCAGCGAGTACAGATCGGCGCGCCCGTCCGCCGGGCGGCCCGCCGCCTCCTCCGGCGAAAGATAAGCCGCGGTGGCGAGCGGCAGCGGCATCGACGGCCGCACCCCCGACTGCGCCAGGAGGTGCGCGGTGGCCACGTCGAGCAGCACCGCCTGCTCGGTCCCGTCGGGCAAGCGGGTCAGCGCGACATTCGCGGGCTTGAGGTCGAGGTGCAGCACCCCGACCCGGTGCATGGCCGCGAGCCCTTCGGCGAGCTGCGCGCAGAGCTCGAGCGCGCGGCCCGTCGCCACGCGGCCGCGCGCGCGCAGCTCGTCCGCCAGCGTCTGCTCGCCGCCGCTCTGGTAGACGAGGAAGAGCGACTGCGCGATCGCGACGCCGCCCGATAAGAGATGGGCGACGTTCGGGTGATCGAGATCGCGCGAGCTCGCCAGCCGCTGCGCCTCGGCCATGAACCGCTGCACGCTGCCGGAGTCGGGTGCGTACGAGCGCAACAGCTTCACCACCACCGCGACGCCCACGGGGTCCTCGCCGAGCCACGATGACGAGAAGCGCCCCGCGCCCAGCTCGTGCGCGAGCCGGTAGCCGGCCACGACCGTGTCGCGCATCGGCGAAGTCAAAGGCTCGGACGGCAGCAGGCCCTGGCAGCGATCGCAGAGAGACTGCCCGGCCACCGCCGGCGCGAACGGCGCCCCGCAACTCGCGCAGGTCACGTTGGGTACGCTGGTCAAGGCAGCTGGGCGGGGCGACTCCATCGCCAAAAGACTACGCTACGGAACCTCGGCCACGCGAGCAGCTTTGCGCGCCGGCTTCTTCGCCGCGGCCTTCTGGCGCTGGAGCGAGCGCGCGGGCCTCGCGGCCATCTCGATCGGCGCCACCTGCATCGGGGCGACAGGGATGCGGCCCTCGACGGCGGCTTTGTCCTGCAGCGCGAGCTCGAGCGTGGCGAGGCGCTATCGCTCCAGTTTACGGAATCCGAAAAGTTGACGGAACGCGGATTGGGCCGAGCATCGCCGCCATGCCGAACCTCATCCTCCTTGCTGCGGTCGCGTCGGTGCGCGTCGGTCTCTACCCGGTCTCGCTGCCCGACGACCAGGCGCGGTTTCAGGAGACCCTCGCCGCGCAGCTGCACGAGGGCGCCGCCACGCTGCCGGGAGTGAAGGCGTTCGACCTGTTGCCGCAGAGCGCCTGCGCGCCGGACGAGGGCGCCTGCCTCGCCGAGGTGGCGCGCCGCAGCGGCGTGGACCAGATCGTCACCGCCGCGGTGGAGAAGAGCGGCGCGGGCTATCGCTTCCACCTGCGCGTCTTCGAACAGGCGAAGCTGCGCGACGAGCGGTCCGAAGAGGTGCAGGGCGGGCCGCTCGATCTCGCCGCCGCCCTCGAGCACGGCGTCTGCCGCGCGATGGGCGCCGCGCCCTGCCTCGGCGAGCTGCAGCTCGGCTCCGGCGGCGACGTGGTGGGCCAGCGGCTGCTGGTGGATGGCGTCGATCTCGGCGCGCTCCCTGCCCCCGCGCTACAGCTCGCGGTAGGGCGGCACCTGCTCAAGGTCGGGGAGAGCGAGCTCCGCGTGCGCGTCTCCTATGGCCGCGTCACCCGCGCCCGCTGCGAGGCGCGGCAGGGCGCGCCAGCGCTAATCGACGGCGCCGCTGCGCTCGAGCCGCTGGCCGATCTCCCGGTGATGAAGTCGATGCCGCCCGAGGTGCGCTCCCGCTCGCGCGCGGCGCTCACTCTCTTCAGCGCGGGCGCGGCGCTGCTGGTCGCCTCGGCCGGCGCGGAGCTCTACTCGCACCTCGCCGCGAACCAACTCGACGGGCGCTACCAGCGCGGCGCGCTCACCGACGCCGACGCTGCTCGCTACGCCTCTGTGCGCCGCACCGGCATCCTCGCCACCGTGCTCGCCGCCACCGGCGCGGGCGCCATCGCCGCGAGCGGAGTGGTGCTCGCGCTCTCGCCCGCAGGCGTTTCCCTCTTCGGGAGCTTCTAGATGCGCAGCCTCCTGCCGCTCGCCCTCGCTTGCCTCGCCTGCGTGCCGCGGCCCGGCGGACAATGCAGCACCGATCTCGACTGCGGCTTTGCCACCACCTGCCAGCGCGGCCTCTGCCGCGCGGCGCCTGCGCCCGCGCCGCTCGTGGTCACCTGGCTCTCGCCCGAGGCGGACGCGTGGCGCGCCCAGGGCCCGGTGGCCATCGCGCTGCGAGCCGACGCGGCTGCGGTCAGCGTGGTGGCGGGCACCGTCGAGCTCCAGCTCACGCCGGGCAGCGACGGAGTCTTTCGCGGAGCGGTCGACGCCGCGCTGCTCGCCGACGGTGCGTGGGCGCTCACTCCGCGCTCCGGAGCGCGCTCGGGCCCGCCGCGCGTGCTGCACCTCGACCGCACCGGCCCGGCGGTGACGCTCGAGCTGCCGGTCTCGCCGGCCGGCGCATTCCTGCGCAATCAAACCGTGCGCGTCTCCGCGACGGCGGTGGACGACGGCGCCGGCGTCGATGAGAGCACCCTGGCCGTGGTCGCCGAGGGCCTGGCGCCCGTGGCCGGCACGCGCGTCGGCCGCGCCGAGTGGAGCTTCGAGATCCCGCTCGGCGCGCCGAGCTTCTTCGCGCTCACCGGCGCCATCGGGCTGCGCGCGGTCGCCCGCGACCGGCTCGGCAACGAGGGCCACGCCGACGCCGCGATCCAGGTCACGCGCGTCGTCTGGCGGCGCGACGTCGGCGGCGGCCTTCCGGTGCGCAGCTCGCCCGCACTTGATTCGGCACATCTCTACATCGGCACCGACCAGGGCCGCGTCGCCGCGCTCGATCGCCGTACCGGGGTCGCGCTGTGGAGCCACCCGCTGCACGGGCCGGTGAGCGCCTCACCCGCGCGCGGCGCGGCGCTCGTCTATGCCGCGAGCGAAGGCGGTGACCTGGCCGCGCTCGACCCCGACACCGGCGAGGCGCGCTGGACCTGCGCGGATCCGTCGTGGCGGCTGCTCGCCTCTCCCGCTCTCGGCAGCAGCAGCGCCGGCGAGACGATCTTCCTCTCCAACGCCAGCGCCCAGCAGCAGGGGAACACCACCGTGCAGGGCGGCGTGCTCGCGCTCGCGCAAAGCTTCCCGGGCGGCGGCTGCTCGATCTTCGGCGCGACCGGCGGCGGTGCTTCCAGCGTGGCCATCGGCCGCGACGGCGCTCTCTATGTCGGCGGGCAGGACCAGCGCGCGCACGCGCTCGGCTTCGAAAACCTCACTTTCCACGAGCGCTGGTCCGCTGCTTTGAGCGACGACGCCACCACCTCGCCGGCCATCGGCGCGGGCGGTGCGGCGCTCTTCGGCGCCATCGACGGCCATCTCTCCTGGCTGTCGGGCGGCGCGCAGCTGCAGACGGCGGCGCTGGGCGAAAAGCTGCTCGCCTCGCCGGTGATCGCGTTCGGGACCGCGCTGGTGCAGGGCCGCGATGGGACGCTTGCTCCGTTCACCGAGCCGGCGCGGCCACCGCAGCCCGCGCAGCAGGAGGTGCCGCAGTACGTGGCCCAGCAGCTGCCGTCGGCAGGCTTCGTCGCCTCGACGCCGGCGGTCGGCGCGGACGGCGTCGTCTACGTCGCGGCCGGACGCAGCCTGCGTGCCATGGCGCCTTTGGGCGCGCTGCTCTGGGAGGCGGCGCTCGCGGGAGAGGCCACCGCCTCGAGCCCGGTGATCGGCTGCGACGGCACGCTCTACGTCGGCGACGCGTCGGGCTCGGTGCTCGCCGTGGTCACCGACAGCGCGGGGCTCGCGCAGGGCGGCTGGCCGCGCTTCCGGCATGACGCGCGCAACACCGGCAACGCCAGTTCTCCGCTCTGCGAATAGGCGGCTGCGAGAGGGCGGCGCGGCTGAATTTGCTTCTGGCGCAGCCGCTCACAGACGAGAATGCTTGACTCATGCAGGAGAAGCTGCCCGACGTTCACGATGCCTTCGGCGCGCTCGCCCGCGCCATCAAGCGCATCGGCATCTACCGGCACGCCCGCGCGGAGCACCTCGCCTACCTCGAGCCGGCGCTGCAGACGCTCGCCGCGGTGCTGATGCGCGAGCCTACCGTGACGGTGCAGGTCGAGCCGTCCTCGCTCGTCTTCAACGGCGAGGTGGTCTACAGCGAGGTGGCCCGCGAGAACAGCCTCTGCTTCCGCATGCACCGCGACGGCGTCCGCTCGCTCACCTTTACCCGCGGGGTCTACGCGGAGGAGCTGTTCTCGTTCATCCAGGTGGCGCTGCCCGACGAGGAGGCCTTTGCCATCGGCCCCGGCCGCGAGGACGCGGTCACCGAGCTGTGGAAAGCGGACCTGCGCAACATCTCGTACACGGCGGTGTCGGGCTACCGGATGGAGCAGAACGAGGCCGACCGCGAGCGCGCGCAAAACGCCATCGCCGACGTGTCAGACCGCGCGCGCAACAGCCTTCTGCGCTTCGCCGACGCGCTCGCGCCGTCGGAGGAGGCCGCCGCGCGGGTCGCGCCCCCGCTGCTCGGCGAGGCGGATCGGCGCCGGCTCGACGGCGAGAGCTGGTCCGCGATCGCACAGCGCGTGGTGACCACGCTGCTGGACATCGTCGCCAGCAACTACGCCGGCCGCGACCTCGCCGTGCTCGAGGAGTCCTACGGCCGGCTGCTGGACGAGATGATCGAGCGCGCCGACGTCGAGGCGCTGGCGCTGGCGGTGACGCGGCCGCCGTCGCTCCCGGGTACGCAGGCAGACGGGTTTCGCGCGGTGCTCGGTCAGCGGCTCTCCGATCTGGCGCGCGTGCAGCGGATCCTCGAGCTGTCGCGGCGCAGGAGCGACATCTTCGCGCGGGTGCTGCCGGCCTGGCTCGCGCAGCTGCCCGCGGGCGCCGGCGAGGTGCTGCTCGACGCGCTCGAGGGCGAGGACGTCCCGGCGCAGCGCGCGCTGGTGGCGCAGGCGGTGGTGGAGCGGCTCGACGGGTGCCGCAAGCTCTACGAGCAGAAGCTGCTCTCGGCGCCGCTCGATCTCGCCCGCGCGCTGCTCGCGGCGCTCCGGCCGCTGCCCGCCGCGCAGCGCGCGCTGATCGCCACCTGCGCGCTCCACCACCGCAGCGCGCAGGTCCGGATCGATGCGCTGGCTGCGGTCGGGAGCGACGCGGCCGTGGCGGTAGCGCACCTCGAGCAGCTGCTCTCCGATCGCGAGCCGGCGGTGCGGCTGGCGGCCGCCGACGCGCTGGGCGGCTGCGGCGCGCTGGCCGACGAGGCGTCGCGGCTCCTGCTCGCCACCATCGGCCGCCCGGAGCTCGCGCTCGCGGAGCGCGCCGAGCAGGCCGCCTTCCACCACGCGTTGGGCCGGCTGCGCAGCACCGCCGGCTTCGCCTTCCTGCACGACCGGCTGACCGGGCCGAAGCGCGTGCTCCTGCGCAAGCGCCGCGTGGAGGAGGAGCAGCTCCTCGCCGTGCACGGCCTCACCGCCGACGCGAGCGAGCGGAGCCTCGCGGCGCTCGAGGAAGCGGCGGGCGCCACCCACACCGCCCAGGTGGTGGCGGCTTGCAAGGCGGCCGCGCGGCGGGTGCGGCAGCAGCTCTCGCGGGGGCGGCCATGACCGATGAACTCGGCGAGAGCTTCGATGCCAGCGCAGGCGGCAGCACCCGGGATCGCCGGCAGCAGCTGGCCAAGCAGGTCTTCTTCTCGCTCCACTCGGTGGTGCGCAACGCGCGTGTGCACGGAGAGGAGAACGCGGTCTTCGTGCCGCCCATCGCGCAGCTGCAGGTCGCCATCGCCGAGCTCGTCTCCACCGACGGCGCCTTCGATCTCAAGCTCGTCGACGACGGCATTTACGTGAACCGGCAGCGCCTGCGGCTCGAGGCCAGCGCGCAGCCGCTCGCGGTGTGGGTGCAGGCGGAGATGGGCGCGCGCGGGCTGCGCGGCTTCTCGGCGGTGACCACGCCGCCCGAAGCCGACCTGCGCGCGCTGGTGCGACTCTTCACTCCGGGTGCCGCGCGCGGCCAGATTCAGCAGCTGCCGGTGCTCAAGCTGCTGCTCGACGGCGATGGTGGCGCCGCGGCCACGCTGGC
>JAYWBT010000081.1:0-16574 GCA_043781235.1 Deltaproteobacteria bacterium | reverse complement strand
ACGAAGCGCGGGCCGGCGCCCGGCCCAGTGACGTGGTGAAGGTGCGGCGCAGACCCGGCAAGCGATCGTACGAGGTCGAACATCCTGAGGTGTGGCCGGCGCTGGAGAAGCTCGTGGATCCGGTCACGCGGGGAGACCCGGAGTCGCCGCTGCGTTGGACCTGCAAGAGCACGCACGTGCTGTCGGCCGAAATGTTCACGCAGCAAGAAATCCGGATCAGCGACAAGACCGTGGCCAAGCTGCTGCGCGAGCACGGTTACAGTCTCCAGGCGCCGAACAAGTCCGTCGAAGGCATGCAGCATCCGGATCGCAACGCGCAGTTCGAGCACATCAATGCCAAGGCCCAGGACTGCGTCGAGCGCGGCGTGCCGTTCATCTCGGTCGATACGAAGAAGAAGGAAGAAGGAACTGGTCGGCAATTTCAAGAACGGGGGCCGTGAGTGAGTGGCAACCGCGGGGAGAGCCGGAACTGGTGGACGTGCATGACTTTCCCAGCGACGCAATCGGCAAAGCGATACCGTACGGCGTGTACGACGTCGCCGCGAACGACGGCTTCGTGAGCGTCGGGATCGACCATGACACGCCGGTATTCGCGGTCACGTCGATTGAAGCGTGGTGGAACCATGTCGGCCTGAAACGCTACCCCGAGGCTCGCACGATGTTCATCACCGCCGACGCGGGTGGCAGCAATAGCTATCGGTCGCACGTGTGGAAGCAGCAGCTTCAGCGTGTTGCCGACAAGCTCGACCTCGCGATTCACGTCAGCCACTTTCCACCCGGCACCAGCAAGTGGAACATGCACGCCCCCGCATCGACATCGACGGCCCCAGCTACAGGCAGCACGTCGCCAGCGAGCGCGCTCGGAAGGCCGCTGCTCCCAAGCCTGCGGCGAAGCCCGTTCGCGAGCGAACGAGTGCCAAAGAAGTCTCACGCTGTTCAGTCCTTCGGGTATGTCGGCGTGCCCTCTGCCGGCGCTGCGCCAAGCCGGCGGCGGCTGACTTCGCTCACTGCGGGGACCTACGGCGGTACCGGTGGGCCTATGAGGCCATCCCGTCCAAGCAGTCCGTCACCTGGTATGCCGCGTCGCCGGCGACACTCGGGCGGCGCGTTGACCGAAGACCGCGCAGCTCGCCGCGAGGGAGCTTGCCCATTGCAGCAATCACTTTACCCGGGCGGTTACTCGAAGGAGGTCCTGCCGTCGCCCTCGGCGACGTCCTGGACCGCAGAGAGGCCGGGGCTGTGCGGAGGACGCCGCGACCCGCGGGTGCCGTGGCCGAGCGGCGGCGGCCCGAGGCCCGCGCTAGGATGTGCGGATGAAGCTGGCGACGCCGTCGGTCATCGTTGGGCTGGTGGACGGCGCGCTCGATCGTGCGCGGCGGGGGGTGGTCACGCTCCGCGCCGAATACCCCGGCGAGGAGGGTTTTGCGCTCGGTGAGCGGCTGGTGCGCTCTGCCGCGAACCGCGCAGGCCTCTGGGGCGCCGCGACTGGAACGCTGGCGCTGGTCACGCTGCCGGTGGGGCTGCCCGCGGGCGTTGCGGTATCGCTCGCCCTGGAAGCCGAGCTCATCTTCTCATTGCTCGAGATCTACGAGCTGTCGGCGGAGGGCGAAGCAGGCCGGCTCCGCCTTTACGCGCTCTGGGCCGGCGCGGGATTTGCCGACGCGGCCAAGAGTGCGGGCCTGCGCATGGGGGCGCGCGCGATGGGCCGGGTCCTCACCGAATCTCTCCCTGCGCGCCTGATTGCGCGGATCAATCCTTTGCTCCTACGGGCCATTCTCCGCCGTCTCGGGCTCGGCTGGCTGCCACGTGCGCTCAAGATGTGGCCGGTCATCGGCGCGCCCATCGGCTTCGTCCTCGATCGCGCCGCGCTGAGGTCGCTCGGCGCCGTCACCCTCGCGACCCTCGACGACGCGGCCCGCGAGAAGCGCAAAGCACGGCGCAGGGAAGCGGACCTCTCCAAGGTCGAGAGGAAGTCGAATCCAGGCGCGAAGCTGAGCTCGAAGGCGAAGCGCAAACCCCGCTCCTCCAGGCTCTAACAGGCTGCCCGCCGGCAGGTGGTAGCGTTAGATGATGGCGATTCGACCGTCCTGCGGCTCATGCTACGCGTCGCCTGGTGAGGCGGGTCGACGGCATCGATGCGCTGCGCGGCTTCTCCATCCTCGCGGTGCTGCTCCTGCACGTCCGACACTATCTATCCGCGAGCGCACCAAAGTTCGCCGAGCCGGCGATCTTCTGGAACGGCTACAACGGCGTGATTGTCTTCTTCGGCGTCTCTGGATTTCTCATCACCACCACCTGCCTGCGTCGCTGGGGAAGCCTTCGCGCGGTCCCGCCGCTCGCGTTTTACCGGCTGCGCTTTGCGCGCATCGTACCCTGCCTGCTCGGCGTGCTCTTCCTTTCCAGCGCGCTGCACCTCCTGCGCGTGCCGGCGTTCCGCATCACCAACACCTCCCTGCCGCGGGCGCTGTTCGCTGCCGGCACGTTCCATCTCAATTGGCTGGAGGCGAAGGTTGGCTATCTCCCCGGCAACTGGGACGTGCTCTGGTCGCTGTCCATCGAAGAGACCTTCTATCTATTCTTTCCACTGCTCTGCCGTTCTCTGGGCCAGGCGATCGTGCCGATACTTCTTTCGTTCATCGTCATCGGGCCCTTTGCGCGAGTCGCGTTTTCCGAGAACGAGATCTGGGCGGATAAATCCTGGCTCTCCTGCCTCGACGCCATCTCCATCGGTTGCCTCGCCGCGCTGCTCGCGCAGCGGGTGCGGCTGAGACCGCTGCTCCCGCTGCTCGCCGGCGCGGCGTTGGTGCTGCTGGTGATGGTCTTCCGCACGCAGACCGGCCGGCTCGGGCTCTATCGAAGCGGGCTCGACGTCACGGCTCTCGCGCTGGGCGCGGCCCTGCTCTCGATTGCGTTCGCGCAACGCGACGCCGCGACCAGCGCGGTCCTCGCGCCGCTCCGGTTTTGCGGGCGCAATAGCTACGAGATTTATCTCACTCATATGTTCGTGATCTTTGGCTGCGCGGCCGCTCAGGTGCCGTGGCCCTTCGCAATCGCGCTCTGCGTCGCCGCGGGAGCGCTGGTGGCGCGCTTCTATTCCGAGCCGCTCAATCGGGCGCTGCGCTCCGCACCTGGGCAATTGCCGGCGGCGAATGCCTTTGGCGAGCGTGCGTAATAGCGGTCTGTTGGTCTCAGCGCGGCCCTTCGCGAAGCGAGAATCGTCGCTTTCGTCCGTCCTCGCCGGTGAGCTCGATAGACTCGCCCGAGATCTCATGACTCCAGTCTTGAGCGACCGGCGCCGTCCAGAGCTTCTCCGCCGCGCTGGACCAGGCCGCGAGCGCTCGTCCCGCGCCGAGCAGCACCACCTCGCCGTGCTGCTCCCAGAAGAGGAATCCGCCCGACGCCCCGCTCGTCCAGAGCTTCGCGGGCGGCAGCAGGCGATAGGCCAGGAGCCGCTCGCCGTAGCCGATGAACAGCGTGCCTGCGTCGAGCGCGAGCAGCGCACCGGGCGAGAGCCCTGCCGCCGCGGTCGGGCACCCGAGCGCGACGATCAGGAACGGCCAGGTCTCCGCGGTGCGACGGACCGAGAGGCAGCAGAGGTCGCGCTCATTCAGCCCGCTCTCGTCCGTTAGCATCGCGTGCTTCTTCAGCTCGTCGTAGATGGCGGGCAGCCCGCTGGGGGTGCACTCGAGAACAAAGTCGCCGCAAACGATGACGAAGTCCCGCGGCATAGAACGCGGTCAAAGAGCGAAGAAGACGGTGAGCCATTCGTGTAGCCGCGCGATGTCGGTGGCGCGCGTATTGGCGCAGAGCCAGTGCAGCGCGCCGAGGTTGAACCCGCCGCCGCCGTAGACGATCACCCCGGGCAGCGGCAGCGTCTGGAGATTCAGCACCGCGTAGGGGAGCTTTTCGTCGGCCGTGCCGGCGACGCGCTGGAACTTCGCCTCGACCGCGAGGCGGTTGCCGTTGCGCGCGTCGCGGAAGAGCACGTCCACCTCGCGGTCGCGGCCATAGACGGTCTTGCCCACCGTCAGCTTGCGCCGGTAGTCGAGCCCGAGCGACAGCCCGATGAGCGCGATCAACCGCTCGAACTCACCCGACAACAGCTCGACGCCGTCGATGTTTTGCGCGAGCAGCCGGCACTCGGCCGCCGTGAGCGGCATGCGCGCTGGGTCACCGGGGTCGCCATCGGCCGCGACGACCCAGCGATCAAGACCGCTCGGCTCCCACGCGCGGAGACCCGCGAGCAGCTCGGCCGGACCGCGCGGAGCAAGAGTGACGGAGGCAGGGTTCAACAAGCTCACTGGCGTCTCCCGGAGAGCGCCCACGCGCGCCACGCGCGGAGCAGCAGGGGCTCTTCGGGCCGCGGTGCCGAGGTGCGCAGCGCGCGCCGCACCGCTGCCCCCCGCTCTCTGGGCCGCAGCGCGATCAGCTTTTCCAGCGCCGGCGCAGGGCCCGGAGCGAGCCAGCCGAAGGCATGCGCGGCCTCCAGCTCCTCGACGAAGGCGGTGCCGTCGGCGAGCGCCTCCAGCACTGGCGGCGCGTGCGCCGGGACTTCCGACGGTGCAGCGGCGCGAGCAACCGCGGCGCCCGGAGGCGCGAACTCGGCAAGAGAGGGATCGAGATAGGCGAGGTCGATGTCGCCGAGCAGGAAGCGGCGGCCTTGCGCGCGCGCCTCGACGCCCGCGACGCCGCTGCCCGCGAAGGGATCGACGACAAGCTCTCCCGGCAAGGTGCTCTGCGTGATCAGCGTGCGCACCACCGCTCCCGGCTTCACCGCCGGCCCCGGCACGCCCGCGCGGGGCGCCCTCAACACGTCGGGGACGCCGAGATCCGAGAGCGCGCGCTTTCCCTTTTCGAAGAAGAGGATGCGCTCGCAGGCGGCGCGGTAGTGGTACCCGGTGCCGCCGCGGATGCGCGTGCCATCGAGCGTGGTCTTGGCCCAGATAATCTCCTTCCAGTAGACGAAGCCCGAGGCGCACTTGCGGCCGCCGTTGGGCATGCGTGCCTTGCCGATGCCCTGCTGCTGCTTGATGACGTCGGCGGTGACCTCGTCGCAGAAGAGGTAGAAGTGCCGGTCGCGGCGGAGGACGCGGTAGACGAGCTGCAGCAGCTCAGGCAGGCGCGCGTCGCCCACGGTGGCAAACCAGTTGGTGGTGAGGCGCGTGGTGGTGCCGCGGGCGCGGTGCAGCTCGAGCGATTCGTAAGGCGGGTCGGTGACGACGAGATCGACCGACTCGGGCGCGAGGCTGCGCAACAGCTCGAACGCGTCGGAGACCAGCACGCGCCCTGGACCCTCAGGCTCCCCCTCAGGCTCCGGCCTCGGCTGCACCCACGGCTGCGGCGACGGCTCGCTCACCGGGCGAGCATCGCACGCGAGGGACAGCTGGAGGTGATGGGCTTCGCTCATGCGCGACAGGCTAGATCGGCCCCCTGACATTCCATTTGAGTCTGCCGTAACCGCGCCGGGTTGTCGCGCGTCTTGGAAGCGCATGCTGATGGCCGCGATCCCGATCCTGCTCGAGCTCTTCACCTCGCAGGGCTGCTCGAGCTGCCCGCCTGCCGACGCGCTGCTGCAGCGGCTGCACGACACGCAGCCCATCGAAGGCGCGCAACTGGTGGTCGTCTCCGAGCACGTCGACTACTGGAACAACCTGGGCTGGCGCGATCCGTTCTCGTCGAGCCAGTTCAGCGATCGGCAGGGCAGCTATCCCGGCTTTCGCACCTATACGCCGCAGGCGATGATCGACGGCCGCGTCGATGCAGTGGGCAGCGATCGCGCGGCCATCGAGACGGCGGTGAAGGGCGCGATGTCGGACCCGCACGGCATCATCACGCTGGACCAATCCGGCCTGGCGCTGAAGATTCGGATCGAGCAACTGCCCAAGGGTCACGCTGCCGCCGACGTAGTGATTGCCTTCGTCGAGGACGGCCTCTCGGTCCAGGTCGAGCACGGCGAGAACGCGGGCCGCACCCTCCGGCACGTGGCGGTGGCGCGGTCGCTCGAGACGGTCGGCTCGGCCGATGGCGCCGCGTGGTCCGGCGAGGTGAAGCCGCACGGCTCGCTGCGCGCCGTGGTCTTCGTGCAGGAGCGGCGCAGCCGCCACGTCCTCGCCAGCGCGATGAAGTAGCGCCCGCCGCGCGATGTTGTACCGTGCGCGGATGCAGCGTTGGCGACGCCGGGGCGTCTTCGCACTGACCTGGCTCTCCTACGCGTCGTACTACTTCGCGCGGAAGAACTTCCCGGTCGCGAAGCGCACCATCGAGCGCGAGCTGGGCGTCACCACCGCGGGTCTCGCGGCGGTGGACACCGGCTACCTGGCCACCTACGCCATCGGCCAGTTCGCCGGCGGCTGGCTCGGCGATCGCGTCGGCTCGCGGCGCATGATCGGCCTCGGCATGATTGGCTCGGCCGCGCTCTGCGCCGCGTTCGGCGCCTCGAGCACCACCAGCCTGTTCGCGCTCTTCTTTGGCCTCAACGGCTTCTTGCAGGCGACCGGCTGGCCCGGGAACGTCAAGGCGATGGCCGCCTGGTACGGTCCCAGGGAGCGCGGCGCGGTGATGGGCTTCTGGTCCACTTGCTTCCAGGTGGGGCCGCTCTTGGCGACCGCGCTCGCCGCGTACCTCCTCGCGCACGCGGGCTGGCGCTGGGCCTTCTTCGGGCCCGCCGTCTGGGTCGCGCTGGTCGGCCTGGGCGTCCTGCTCTTCCTGCGCGAAGGGCCGGTGCACGACCCTGCGACCACGCGCCGTCCGACGGGCGCCGCCGTGCGCGAAGCCTCGCGCGTGGCGCTGCGCAACCCCGTGGTGTGGCTGCTCGGCCTCAGCTACTTCGGCATGAAGTTGATCCGCTACTGCATCGACTTCTGGCAGCCGTACTACCTCGAGAAGGGGCTCGGCTATGCCGGCCCGACGGCCGCGTACGCTTCCACCGCGTTCCAGTTCGGCGGCATCTTCGGCGCGATTGCCGTCGGGTATGTCAGCGATCGCTTCTTCCCGGGCCGCCGCGGCGCGGTCGCCGCCGTCTGCACCGTCGCGCTGGCGCTGTCGCTCGCGCTTTACGGGAGGGTCGCGCCGCTGGGCCTCTGGCCCAACGTCGCCGCGATGGCGCTGGTCGGCTTCTTCCTCTTTGGCCCCGACTCGCTGATCTCGGGCGTCGCGGCTCAGGATCTGGGTGGCCCGCTGGCCGCGGCGACGGTGGCGGGCTTCATCAACGGGTGCGGCTCGATCGGCGCCATCGCCCAGGGCGCGCTGGTCGCGGGCGTCTCCAATCGCTACGGCTGGCAGGCGGTGTTCCAGACGCTGATGGTGCTGGCGGCGCTGTCGTCGCTGGCGCTGGGCGCAGTCTGGCGCCTGCAGCACCGGTTGCGCGCGGCGCCGGCCTGAAGGCGCGCTACATCAACAGCGCGAGAGCGCTGCCGCCGAGCGCCACGAGGGCGCCGCCGACGATCACGCTGACTGTGCGGAGGAAGCTCATGCCGTTTCTTCTTGCAGGGTCGATGCCAAGCGCGCGCGTTTTTACGCGCTCCAGTGGGAACAAGGGCTTGCGTGCGTTTCCCTTCGGCGCCGCGGTCACCATTCGACCGTTTCTCTGACATCGCTGTCGGAGCGGGACGCTTGCCCGTGTCAATATTGCCGGTCTGTTGATTATCGTCCGCGAAAGACGACCGCCGCGGTCAGAGCTCAGCCAGCGCATCGGCGATCCGCCGCGCGAACCCGTCGCGCTCCTCGAGAGACTGGTAGCGCGTCCGCGGCCAGAAGAATCCCCGCAGCCCGTCGCCCTTGCTGCGCGGCACCACGTGCGCGTGCAGGTGCGGGACGCTCTGCGAGACCTTGTCGTTCACCGCCACGAACGCGCCCTGCGCCCCGAGTCCGCGTTGAACCGCGAGCGCGATGCGCCGCACCAGCGTGAAGAGCGGCGCGACGTCCTCGAGCGCCGCCAGATCGGCGACGTGCTCAGAGGGCACCACCAGCACGTGCCCCTTGAAGACCGGCCGCGTGTCGAGAAACGCGACCAGGCCGGGCGCGCGCGCCACCACCGACGCCTGCTCCCGGCCGGCCGCGATCGCGCAGAAAATGCAGTCCGTCGGCATTGACGAAGTATAAGCGAGGGGCTCGCCAGATCGGCCCTCTGAGATCGCCGGAAGCAGGGCGCTTCGCGACGCGTTTTCCATTTTCCAGGGCCTGCTGTGTCGAATGGTTCGTGAACGCGGGCAAGCTCGCCCGCCCTCGAAGGAGAGACCATGCGTACGATTTCGATCTTGAGCCTCGCCGCCGCCCTCGCCGCCTGCGGGGGCTCCGGCGCGCTGAAGGACCAGGCCCGCGAAGCCATGCCCAGCAAGGATACCGTGCAGACCAGCGCGCCGGGCTCGTCGGCGCCGGGCATCGCGCCCGCAGCCCCACAGTCGGACAGCGCCGCCGGAACGGCCTCGCAGTGGAAGGACGTCACGGTCGGCGTCGCCGCGACCTTCAACCTCAGCACCGTCTTCGCGCTCGGTCTCGTCGAAGCCATCACCGCGCAGGAGCCGACCAAGTGCGACGCGACCTCCTGCACCTGGGGGCCCGGCCACAGCGCGTTCGATTACAACGACTTCCAGCTGGTGGTGACGAAGAACCGCGCCAACTTCGATTACGTCCTCTCGGGCTCGCCGCTCTCAAGGCCCAGCGGCGGCTTCATCACCATCCTCAGCGGCTCGGCCACGCCGAGCGGCTCGCCCCACCACGGCAGCGGCAATTTCACGGTGGACTTCGACGCCGCGGCCAAGCTCGATCACCCGGGCAACGACTCGGGCTTGCTGAACGTCGCCTATACCAACGTCGGGCCGGCCAACATCCGCGTCTATTTCGCCGGCGCGAAGGACCATGACCACCTGGGTCAGATCGACAACATCGTCTACGCCTACCAGGCGGACGGCAGCGGGGGCGGCGACCTGGACGTCGCGGTGCACAACACCACCGCCGAGGTGCGGTTCTCGGTGCACTCGCGCTGGAAGGGCGACGGCCAGGGCCGCGCCGACGTCGAGGACAAGTTCGCCGTCGGCGGCGTACCGGTGGACGCGACCCTGTCCGAATGCTGGGGCATCGCTCCCTTCAACGTCGTCTACTTCTCCTCCAACGCGGCCACCTACCTGGGGCCCAACAGCGGGACCGAGACGAGCTGCGCCTTCACTCCTGCGTCGCCCAGCACCAAGACCGCGCCGTAAGCGAGCCGGAACGTGGCGGGCCTTCGGCTCATCGAGGGAGGAGGGGCCGGCGCTCCAGCAAAGGGCGCCGGCCTTCCGTCCGGCCTGCTCGCCGAGCTGTACGAGAAGCACGCGGCGCAGGTGTACGGACGGTGCCGCTGGCTCTTGCGTGACGAGCACGAGGCGCGCGACGCGCTGCAGGAGGTGTTCGTCAAGGCGCTCCGCTCGCTGGAGGAGTTCCGCGGCGCCGCCTCTCCGACCACCTGGCTGCTCAAGATTGCGACCCATCATTGCCTGAATACCCTGCGCGCGAAGAAGGCGGCCTTTCGCGAGCAGCTCGAAGCGGTGCAGGCCGAACGGAAGCAGGACACCGAGCCGCCCGAGCGGCGCGAGCTGGTGCGGATGTTGCTGGGCGCGGCGCCCGAAGAGGCGCAGGAGGTCGCGGTGCTCTATTACGTGGACGAGCTGACGCAGGCGGAGATCGGCGAGGCGATCGGCCGCAGCCTGCCCACCGTGCGCAAGCGGCTGCGTGAGTTCATCGCCGCGGCGCGCGAGGCGCTGCGGACCGCGATGCCCGGCATCGAGCTGCCCGAAGGAGACGAGCCATGAGGATCGATCTGGGCGGTCCCGGCCCCGCCTGCTCGGCGACGCGGGTGCGGCGGCTGCTCGCAGGAGAGCTCGCAGGCGCCGAAGGCGAGCGCGTCGCGCAGCACCTCGCGGCGTGCGCGCGGTGCCAGGCCGTGCAGCGCGAGATCGCGCAGGAGAAGGCGGAGCTCGCGAGGGCGGTGCCGTTCGAGGCGTTTGCCGCGGGCGTGGCGGAGAAGCTCGCGCTCGGGTCCGAGCCCCGTGCGCGAAAGATCGCGCGCTGGGTGGCGCCGCTCGCGGCCGCGGCCGCGGTGGCGCTGGTGGCGGGCGCCGCGCTCGTGCACCGACCGCTCACGGAGGAGAGCGGCGCGTCGCGCGCGAAGCAGAGCGGCGCGCGGGAGAAGCAGAGCGGCGTCCGATCGAAAGGCGGCGCGTCGGCGCAACTCTTCGTCCTGAACCCGGTAGACGCGCGCGGCGTGCGCGAGTTGGGCGTGGCGGAGCCAGTCGCGCAGGGGGCGCGCCTGCAGATCTTCCTGCACCCTTCCGGCCGCAAGTACGCCGCGGCCGTGCTGGTGGAGCCCGGCGAGTCGACCGTGCTCTACAGCGGGCCGGCGGTGCAGGGCGCGCTCCCGCAGTCGTTCGAATGGACCGGCGCTGGGCAGGCGACGCTTTTGCTCGTGCTGGCCGACGCGCCAATGAGCGCCGAACGCCTCCACTCGCGCGCGGACGCGCCTCCGGGCGCGGACATCGTGCAGGTGTCGCTTCATCGATGAGGACCCGAGCTGCCCTCTGCGTCGCGGCGGTGGTCGCAGCCGGGGCGGCCGGTTCCGCTGCTGCGGCGGAGCGGCGCTTCGCGCTGGTGGCCGGCGATTCGCAGGGCGGCGCCGGCACGCGCCCGCTGCGCTATGCCGAGCGCGACGCAAAGCGCATCTACGGAATTCTCACCCGCCTGGGCGGCGTGCGCGAGGAGGACGCGCGGCTCCTGACCGGCGCCGACGCGGGCGCGTTCCGCGGCGCGCTGGCCGAGCTCGCGGCCCGCGCAAAGGCAGCCAGCGCGGCGGGCGATCAAACGCTCCTCATCGTCTATTACTCGGGCCACGCGAAAGACGGCGATCTGCGGCTGGGCGACAGCCGGCTGTCGCTCGATGAATTGCGCCTCGCCCTGCGCGATTCACCCATCGACGTGCGGATTGGATTGGTCGACTCCTGCCAGTCGGGCGCGATCATGCGCAGCAAGGGCGCCCGCCTCGCGCCCGCCATCGAGGTGGCCAGGTCTTCCGGCACCACGCCGCACGGGCTGGTGCTGATTGCGTCCTCGTCGGCCGATGAGGAATCGCAGGAATCGGACGACATCAATGGTTCCTTCTTTACCCATTACCTCGCTTCCGGATTGCTCGGCGACGCGGACACTTCGGGCGACGGAAAGGTCACGCTCGCCGAGGCTTATGCCTATGCCTATGCGCGCACGGTCGGCGGCACCGCCGAGACGCGCGCGGGGTCGCAGCACCCGGTCTACCTCTATGACCTCGGCGGCGCGGGCGACGTGGTGCTCACCGAGCTGCGGCCCTCGACGGGCGGCCTGAGCTTCGGCGCGGCGGACGAGGGTATCTACGTCGTGCTCGACCGCTCGCGCAAGGCAGTGGCCGAGGTTGCGAAGTCGCGCGGTGCCTCGCGCCGGCTCGCGCTCGCGCCGGGGAGCTATACGGTGAAGAAGCGCCTCCTGGACACGCTGCTCGTCGCCGACGTGGAGGTCGCGACCACCGCGGGCGTCTGGGTCGAGGTCTCGGACGCAGGCATGACGCGGAGGCCTCTCTCGGACGATCCGCAGAAGGGCGCGTCCGGGCCACGCTGGAGCGTGTTGGGCAGCTTCGGCGGGCAGCGCTTCTTCGACCAGGGTGCGCGCAACGGGCTCTTTCCGCCGGCCTATCTGGGCGGCGTCGAGCTTGCCTCGCGCGACGACCTGGGCCACGGGCTCGCCTGGGGCCTCGATGTGGCGGTCGGCGGCGGCTCCTCCACCGTGCGGCTGCCGGGGCTCGATCCCATTCCCGAGCGCTTCCTCGAGTTGGGCGGCGGCGCTTCGCTCTGGCACGACGTGGGCTTGAGCGACCAATGGACCGCGTCGTTGGGCGCGCGGATCGCCTTTCTCTATCTCGCGCGCAACTTCCCGGGCCATGCCGAATTGCCCACGCAAAACTTTTTCACCATGACGCCGGGAATCGAGGCTGCTTTGTCTTATCAATTGAACACGCGCTTCGCCGCTACGGCGCGCGGGCGGCTCAATTACCTCTTCTATAACGTCGACAAGAACCAGTCGCTGGGCTACGCGGAGCTGGCCATCGGAGTGGAATATGCATTCGCGGGTAATTAGCGCGGTTGCGCTGGTGCTCGCCGCGGGCTGCGGCGGGACGCTCTCCAACGACGACCTCGCCTTCATCGAGGCGGTGCCGCAGAAGGAGTCGCTGCACGTCAACGTGCCGGCGAAGAGCGCGCAGGCGCTGAGCGCGCTGGGCCAGGCAGACGTCTTCGTCGCGGCGCAGACCATCGCCACCGGCGTCAACGGCGGCCTCGACGGCGTGCTGGGGCTGCTCGACTTCATCCGCGGCGTGACGCCCTCGACGCGCTCGGAGCTCGAGCGCACCTGGGGGCCGTGGGCCGACCGGGACCACCCGGGTGTCGAATACCAGGTGGTGATGGATCGCGAGCTCGACGCAAAGGGCGTCTTCTATCGATTCAAATACTCGCTGAATGCGCGGCGCGCGCCCGGCGGAGCTCTGCCCATCATCGATGGATTCTTTTACGGTGCGCAGGCACAGAGCGGCAGCGGCACGCTCAACATCGAGTTCGACAACTCGCATGCGTTGGGCATCGGCAAGCCGAAGGACCCGCTCCAGCCAATGGATATCCAGTACGACTTCACCGGCAATCCCCGCACGCTCGATCTCAACCTGGGCCGCAACGCGGACGGCGGCTTTGGCCTGAGCGCCTTCGATTACGGATATGCCATCTATGCCGACGGCCACGGCCTCTTCAATTACGCATTTCCCGACGGAAAGGGAAACCTCTTCACGGTGCAGACCTGGTTCACCGCCACCGCCGCGGGAAAGGCGCTGATCGACGCCGTCCATCCGCCGTTCTTCGAAGACAAGATCGTCGAGTGCTGGGACAGCACGCTGTCGCTCACCTTCATCAGCGATCCGGCGAGCGTGGTCTCGCAGTGCAGCGGCGTGGCCGCGCCTTGCGTGCTCGGCAGCGCCGCGGCGTGTCCTTAGCCGGCCTTGAACGCGTTCCGCTCTCTCAGTGCGTCAGCGGGGCGGCCGCTTCGTCGTGGCGCGGGACCGACAGCAGCATCTTGAGCACGTGCAGGTCGAGGGGCTTCGCCAGCACGCCGCGCACCAGCCGGCGCCGCACGTCAGAAGCGCCGATCTCGTTGGCCCAGCCGGTGAGCATGTACACCGGCGTCTGCGGCGCGAGATGCTGGAGCTCCTGCGCCACCTGCCACCCGCTCATCTCGGGCATGCCGACGTCGCAGAGAATGAGGTCGAAGGACTCGCCCCGGCGGAGGCGCGCGAGCGCCAGCGGCCCGCTCTGCGAGGTCGAGACGTTTTGCCCTTCCATCTCCAGCACCTCGCGCAGCACCTCGAGGTTGTCTTCCTCGTCGTCGACCAGCAGCACGCGGTGCGGCTGCGCCGGCGGTGCGCGCTCGGGCGGCGGCACGCGCGCCGCCTGGGCGTGCGGGAAGCTGAGCGTGAAGGTGGTGCCGGTCGAAGGCTCGCTCGCCGCGGAAATCGACCCGCCGAGCCGCGCCATCACGCCGAAGGCGATCGAAAGCCCGAGATCCCGGCGCCCGCCCGCGAAGGGGTCGAAGAGCCGGGCGAGCTCGTGTTCGCGCAGCCCGTAGCCTTCGTCCTGCAGAGTCACCACCACCTGCCGCCCCTCGTCGCGCGCGCGAACCTTGACCGAGCCCCCCTGGCGCATCTCGGAGCGGGCGCGGGCGAGCAGGCTCATGAAGACGTGTGACAGCTCGGCCGCCGAGCCGCGCACCAGCGGCAGCGGCGGCACCCGAGCCTCGATGCGCACGCCGACCGGCTCGGCTTCGGTGCGCGCCATCTCGATCGCGCCGGTGAGGACCGCGGAGAGGTCCACCGACTCGGTCGGTCGATCGCGCCGGCGGCGCGCCAGATCCTGCAGCCGCGCCACGATGCCCGCGGCGTCGCCCACCATCTTGACCAGCGCGTCGAGAGTGCGGCCCCACTTTTCCAGCGCGGGATCGGCGTGGAGCGTGGCAACGCGCAGCGCGATGACGTTGAGCGCGTGGTTGAGATCGTGCGCAACGCTCGAGGCGAGCACGCCCATGGCCTGCATGCGCTCCTCGTGCAGCAACCCTTCGCGCTCGCGCTGCTGCACGGTCTGGCGGCGCAGCTCGATGGTGGCGTCGTGCAGGATCACCATGGTTCCCCGGTGCTCGACGCGCTCGAAGCGCATCTCCAGCACGCAGCCGCCGCGCTCGAAGCGTGAGACCACCGACCCGGTGCGGGGAACCGCGGCCTCGGCGATCACCAGCGCCTGCAGGCTCGGATGCGTGATGCTCGCGTGAGGGCCTGACAGCCAGCGCCACGCTCCCAAGCCCTCGGCGAATCGATCAAAGCGAGCGTTCGCAAGCTCGACCTGCCCGTGGCGAATCGCGACTACCCCCGTCGTCGCGCTTCCCAACGCCCATTCGGCAAAGCGTGCGGCGCTTGTCAGCTCCACGATGCGGTCTCCTCAAGCTGACGCGCCTCCTTATGCAAGGCCCTTTGGTGTTGCATGCGATAATCTGATGAGCGGCGGCGCCTTATGGAAGCGGCGCCGTGCAAAATGTCACAGCGTACGGGCGGCGCGCTGCCTGCCTAAATCCCGCAGCACGCGCTCGGCGGCATTGTGGCCGGCCGCACCGATCACCGAGCCGGCCGGGTGGCAGCCGGCACTGGCGGAGTAGAGGCCCTGGATCGGCGTGGCGTAGGGCAGGCGATCGTCGAAGCCGAACGAGTTGTCGACGTGGTGGATGTGGCCGCGGGTGATGCCAAAGTGCTGCTCCACCTTCACGGGCGTGAGCGGGAAGGTGTCCACCACCAGCTCGCTCGTGCCCGGCGCGAAGCGGTCACAGATGGAGAGCAGGTGCCGGACGTAGCTCTCCTCCTCGGCGTCCCAGGTGGTGCCCTCGAGCTCGTAAGGCACCCATTGCACGAAGAGCGCCGAGTTGTGGTGTCCTGCGGCATCCTTCATCGACGGGTCGACCGTGGTGTGCACGTACCATTCGATGGTGGGGAACTGCGGCAGCCGCTTTGCCTTCACGTCGGCGAAGGCCTGCCGCATGGCGCCCATCACCTCGGCCTCGTCAGGCAAAAGGTGCATGGTGGAGCCGAACTGGCCCTTGTCCTCGGGCAGGCAGGTGAACTTCGGCAGGCCCTTCAGCGCCAGGTTTACTTTGAGGGTGGTGCCGTCCTTTCGATAATGATCGATACGTGCATTATACTCTTTCGGTAATAAATCCTTACCGATCAAATCGCGCATGCGGAATGGATCGGCGTTGACCACCACGCAACTCGCCTGCAGCTCGCTGCCGTCCTGGCAGGCCACGCCGCGCACCGCGCCGCGATCGACGAGGATGCGCTCCACCGGGCTCGACACGTCGATGCGCGCGCCCGCGTCGCGCGCTTTGTGCGCCAGCAGCTGCGTCACCGTGCCCATGCCGCCCTTGACGATCATCCAGGTCCCGTCCGAGCCTGGCAGCCGGCACATGTTGTGGACCAGGAAGTTCATCCCGGTGCCGGCGGTGTCCCAGTCGCCGTTCAGGCCCGAGAAGCCGTCGGTGACGGCGTACATCGCCTTGAGCAGATCGCTCTGGAAGCCGAAGCGCTCGAGGTACTCGCCCACCGGCCGCCGGCAGAGATCGACGAAAGCGCGGCGCAGCGGAGAGCGCACGTACTTCCCGGCGGTCTCCTCGATGCTGAGGGGCTCCTCGAGCCAGGTGGGCGCGACGTCGTCGCGGATCTGGCCGATCTCCTCCTGCAGCGCCTGGTTGGCGCGCCAGTCCTTCTCGGAGAAGAAGCGCGTGAACTGGTCGCGCATCGCCACCTTGTCGGAGCCGAAGAGCAGGTAGCGGCTGCCGGTGGTGGGGAGAAAGTAATGCGGGTCGCGGCGCAGCAGCGGCAGCTCGATCTGCAGCTTCGCCGCCAGTTCCGGCGGCATCAGCCCCAGCAGGTATGCGCCCGTCGAGGTGGCGAGCTCCGGCACTTTCTTGAACGGACGCTCGGTGCGCGCGGCGCCGCCGACCACCGCGGCGCGCTCGACCACGTGCACCTTGAGGCCGCTGCGCGCGAGCAACAGCGCCGCCACCAGCCCGTTGTGCCCTGCGCCCACCACCACCACGTCCGCGCGAGTCTTCAAGGTGTTCTCCGAGGCGAGCGCGCGAAGATACTCGATGCGCTGCGGGGCGCGGTAGAATGGCCTCCGTGCTCGCCATCGAAGTGCGTCGATTGAGCAAGTCGTTCGGCGGGCGGCGCGCGTGCTGGGATCTGACCTTCGAGGTGGAGCGCGGCGAGGTGTTCGGCCTGCTCGGGCCGAACGGCGCCGGCAAGACCACGGCGATGCAGCTCTCCCTGCGCCTGCTCCATGCGGACGCGGGAGAGACGAAGCTGTTCGGGCTCGACCCGGAAGACCTCGCGGCGCGGCGCCGGGTCGGGTATGCGCCCGACGCCGCGCTCTTTCCCAAGGCGCTCAGCGGGCTGCGGGTGCTGGAGCTGCACGCGGATCTCCTGCACCTCCCGCGCGCGA
>JAYWBT010000080.1:0-16612 GCA_043781235.1 Deltaproteobacteria bacterium | reverse complement strand
CCGCAGGGTCTGTCCCTCCAGCAATCGATCGTCAGCGTCTCCGAGCGGGCAGGGGTGCCGCTCCACATTCCCCGCGATGCGTCGGGAGTCTGTTGTGGCGTGCCCTTTTCGTCCAAGGGCTACGGGGAAGCGCACGCCATCGCCGCGAACCACGCCATCCGGCGCTTCTGGGCCTGGTCCGGCGAGGGCCGCTTGCCGGTGGTGGTGGACACCAGCCCCTGCACCTACGGTCTCTTGCAGTCTCGCGACGCGCTCGACCCGGACAACCGCGAGCGCTTCGACCGGCTGCGCATCGTCGACTCGGTCGCCTTCGCGCACGACACCCTCCTGCCGCGGCTCCGGATCGCGCGCCAGGCCGCGTCGGTCGCGCTCCATCCGGTCTGCTCGCTGGTGAAGATGGGCCTGTCGGGCCAGCTCCTCGCGCTCGGCCGCGCCTGCAGCGAGCGCGCGGCGATTCCCCGCGACGCTGGCTGCTGCGGCTTCGCCGGCGACCGGGGCTTCTCGGTCCCCGAGCTGACCGCGTCGGCCTCCGCCCGCGAAGCCGCGCAGGTGCTGGCTGGAGAGCATGACGGCTATTATTCGAGCAGCCGCACCTGCGAGCTGGGAATGGCACGGGCGACCGGAAAGCCGTATCGCTCAATCTGGTTCCTGCTCGAAGAGGCGACGCGAATCTAATCGAATGTCCCGCCGCGCAGCGATTGCCCGATCCAGACTCAACACCTCGACAACGGGCTATCGCGCAGCGACGGGTGTCCCGGGATCGGGTTGACGCCGGCGGACGAGGCTGAAGAGTCCCCAGGCAATCAACACCAGCGAGGCGAACTGCGCGGGGGTGAGGCCGAGATAGCGGGCGTCCACATAGGGCAGGTCGGTAGCGCGCAGGAAGTCGAGCAGGAAGCGCGAGCTGCCGTAGAGCAGCGCGAGCAGCGGCAACAACCGGTCGCGCAGCGCCTGCCGCCGGTCGAGCGTGAAGAGAATCACCGAGAGGATCGCGAGCACGATCGCGTCGTAGAAGCCGAGGTCGTGGCGGGCGCCGCCGGGGAATGCGACCGCCAGAAAAAAGGAAGTCAGCACGCCCGGGTGATCGTGCACGGAGAAACAGCCGAGACGCGCGACCATCCAGCCCGGCGCCACGGCCAGCGCGAACACGTCTGCGTAGCGACTGAAGCGGAGATGGCGTCGATGGAAGAAGGTAAGTACGCCGATCAGCCCGCCGAGCACGCCGCCGGTGGACGAGAGGCCATCCCAGACTTTCAGGAGCTGGAGGATGCCGCCTTCGCGCAGCTCCTCTGGATGATAAAACAACAGGTGCACGAGGTGGCCGCCGACGAGGCCGCCGAGGAGCGCCCAGCTGGCGGCTTTCTCCATCGGGGTCGGGTCAAGCCCACGCCGAATCGCTTCGCGAACCAGAAGACGGCTCGCGAGGAGGATGCCGGCGGCGGCGAGGATGCCAAACGGCTGCAGCGCAAGTGGCCCGAGCCGGAGCGGCGGGATCACGAACCAGGGGATCATGGCTCTTGAGACCAGCGGCGCGAGGGAAGGATTCACGCCGCTGCCGCCGTTACATCTCCTCCAGCGCGCGCTTCAGCTTCTGATCCGCCTCCGCGGCGAGCGCCTCCATGCCGGGCTTGTTCAGGACCTCGAACATCGACTGCACCCTGATGATTTGAACCACCGTCTGTCCCTCGTCGCCCTCGAAGACCGTGACGTTGCAAGGGAGCAACAGGCCGATGCCCAACTCCGACTCCAGCGCGCGGTGTGCGAGCTGCGGATTGCAGGCGCCCAGAATCACGTAGCGCCTGAAGTCCACGCCGATCTTCTTCTTCAGCGTGTCCTTGACGTCGATGCTGGTGAGGACGCCGAAGCCCTCGGTCTTCAGGGCGGCGGTGGCCCGCTCGATCGCCTGATCGAAAGGGACGCCGGGTAGCTCGCGCGTGTAGCCGTAGGGAACGTCGTAGTGCGGCATGGGAATGACCTCCTGGAGGTCAGAGTCCGGTCGCGGCCCCGAGGGTTCAAAGAGTGGGAACCCGGCGGAACCCTTTCCCTGCTATCCTGGCTCCAAAGCGCATGCCGGACTTTATGCTATTCCTGATCTTCCTCGTCGCCTGGATCGTTTTGCAACGGGTGGTGTTTCCCCGCCTGGGCATCAAATCCTGAGGGGATCAGCGGGCCCCGGGCGGGCCTGGCGAGCGCGGCGAGCCTCCCGTGCGCCGGCAATGAATCCATGAGCCATTCGGGGAAGGAGCACGGTCGGTATGGCAATCCCGACGATTTGCAGGACTACCTGCAACGCCTGGAGGGCAGCGATCGCGCGGCCTGGCAGAAGCCCGACGAAGTGATCGCGGCGCTCGCGCTGCGTCCCGGCGATGTCGCCTGCGAGCTCGGCGCCGGTCCCGGCTATTTCTCGCTGCTTCTCGCCCGCGCCGTGGGCGAGCACGGACACGTCTTCGCGGTCGAGGTCTATCCGGGAATGCTCGAGGTGCTGCGGGAGCGCATCGAGGCGGCGAAGATCTCGAACCTGAGCCCGATCCTTTCGCTCGACGGCGATCCGCTGCTGCCGCGAGCGAGCTGTGACCTCGCGCTCATCGTGAACGCGTTCCATCATTTTCCGGATGGCGCAGAATACCTGCGCCGGGTCGCCCGAGCGCTCAAGCCAGGCGGGCGGATCGTGAACATCGACTTCTTCGAGTACGAGCTGCCGATCGGCCCGCCCCCCGAGCACAAGCTTTCCCGCGAGGCGTTCCTGCGCATTGCCCGCGACGCCGGCCTGCGGCTGGAGAGCGAGCAGACCTTCCTGCCCTACCAGTATTTCCTGGTGCTGAAATGAAATGAGGGCCGCGGAGCGCGTGGCGCCCGGCGGCCCTCGGTCAAACCCGTCCAGTCAGCCTACTGCGCGGGCTGAGTCACGGCGTTCCCGCCCAGCACAACGGCGGACTGCGCGAGCGCACGTCCGGTCATCGAGGTCCCGGTCTGCAGCGTGATCGCGGTCTGCGAGAGGAGGATCCCCTCGAAGTGCCCGTAGGTGCCCACGGTCACCTGGCCAGCCACCTGCCAGAAGACGTTCTTTGCCAGAGCGCCGCCGGTGAGGGAAACCCTGACGCCGTTGGCTTGGGTGAGGTCGCCGGAGATCTGGAAGATCCAGACGTCGCTCGCGCTGCCCGTGAGCGTAACGTCCGACAGGATGCTCACGGTGCTGCTCCATTTGTAGAGGCCGGGGGACAGCGTCATTCCGCCGATGGCGCCCGTGTTCAACTCGGAGAAGTCCGGCGTCGGGCGGCCGGCCGCGTCGGTATAAGCCGTGCCCATATCGTTAATGGCGGTGGTGAGGTTGATCGGCGTCGGCGCTGCCTGGTCGGCGGCGTAGACCTTGCCCACCACCTCGGTCGCGGTCGCATAGCCGGTCGCATCGGTCAGGACGAATCCAGTGATGTAGCTCTCGGCCGCGGGGCTGATGGCAATGTCGCCAGTGATCGCCGAGGTGGGCACGTTGCTGATCTTCGTCTCGGCGAGGATCACGTAGTTTCCTGCCGTCCCCAGCAGGACGGGACTCAGGTTGCTTTGCACGCGCGTCGTGAAGGTCCAGGTGAAGTCCTGCACCAGCCGATTGCCAGCGAGATCGGCGACCCCCGACGCGCCTCCCGCGACCTTCGCCGTGAAGAGCGTGTTGGGCGCAAAGGGGCTATTGGGTTGGAAGGTCAGGGTCCGGGTATCCGGGAAGTAAGTGACCCAGCCGGGCACCGCGACGCCCATGGGCGCCGAGACCGTGAGGCTGGTCTGGTCGATGGTCAAAGGAGCCATCGCCTCGCTGAAGGTGGCGTTGATGCTCGCGGTAAAGCCGACGTGGGTCTCGCCGGCGACGGGGTTCGTCGAGGCGACGGTCGGAGGGGTGGTGTCGGGCGCGGCGGCGGTGGTGAAGCTCCAGATGAAGTCCTGCGCGAGCCCATTGCCGTCGAGGTCTTTGACGCCGGCGGCGCCGCCCGCGATGGTCGCCTTGAAGAGCGTGCCGGCGGCGAGAGCGGTGAGGGGCTGGAAGGTCGCGACCCGGGTCTGGGAATCGTAGCCGACCGACCCGGAGACTGCGGCACCGGAGGGCGACGACACCGTGAAGGCGTTGTGGGCAGTAATGGTCAGCGGGGCCATCGGCTCACCGAAGTTGGCGCTGATGCTGGCGGTGAACTGCACGCCGATCGCGTCGGAAGCGGGGCTCGTCGAGGTGATGGCCGGCGAGTCGGTGTCGGGCGCGGCGCTGGTGGTGAAGTGAAAGCTGTAATTCGCAGCCAGCGCATTGCCGGCGAGGTCCTTGACGCCGGCGACGACGGTCGCGGTGATGAGGGTGCTGGCAGGGAGGGCTGTAATGGGAAGGAAGGTCGCGATGCTTCCGGACCCCGACACGCTGCCGGCGATCGGCAGACCGCCTGCCGTCAGGGTAAAGGTCGCGGCGGTGAAGGTCCCGGAGGCCATCGCCTTGCTGAAGGTGGCGCTGGCGCTCGCGCTCAGGGCGACGCCGGTCGCGCCCGACACGGGGTTCGTCGAGGTAATGGTCGGCGGGGTGGTGTCGGCCGGGGCGGCGGGCTGCGTGACGGTGTTCTTGTCCAGCGCCACCGCCGTCTGTGCCAGCGCGCGGCCATTCATCGAGGCGCCGGTCTGCAGCGTGATCGCGGTCTGCGAGAGGAGGATACCCTCGAAGTGCGAGGTGGTGCCCAGGGTCGCCCCGCCGGCGACCTGCCAGAAGACGTTCTTCGCCTGGGCGCCGCCGCTGAGGAGAACCTTGGTGGCCGCGCTCTGGATGAGGGTGCCGGAAGACTGGAAGATCCACACGTCGGTCGCGCTGCCAGTCAGCGTGACGTCAGCAGCGATGGTCACGCCGGTGGTCCACTTGTAGAGGCCGGAGCTGAGCGTCATTCCGCCGATGGCGCCGGTGGCGAGCTCGACGAAGTCCGGCGTGGGCCGGCCGGCCGCGTCGGTATAAGCGGTGCCCATATCGTTGACGGCGGTGGTGAGGTTGATCGGCGTCGGCGCGGCTTGATCCGCGGCGTAGACCTTGCCGACCACCTGCGGCGCGGTCGCGTACCCGGTGGCATCGGTCAGGGCAAAGCCGGTGATGTAGCTCTCGGCCGCGGGGCTGATGGCGATGTCGCCGGTGATCGCCGAGGTCGGCACGTTGGTGATCGCGGTCTCGGCGAGGATCACGTAATTCGCGGAGGTCCCGAGCAGGACGGGCGCCTGGGCCACGCGATCGCCCGCGGTGGAGAAGGTCCAGACGAGGTTGCTCGCCAGCCCGGTGCCGTCCCGGTACTTCGCGCCGGAGATCGTCGCCGTGAAGCTGCGGCCCGGGGCCAGCGTCTGGGTCGGCAGGAAGGTCGCCGTGACGCCCGCGTAGCTGACGGTGCCCGCCACCGCGTCGGCGCCCTGCTTCACGATGAAGGTCTTTGCGGTGATCGTCTTCGGGTCGACCTGCTCGCTGAAGGCCGCGACCACCGCGCTATCAATGGCGACGCCGGTCGCGACGTTGGCGGGCGTCGTGGAGCTCGTCGTGGGCGCGACGGTCGAATGGTGTTTGGCAACGCTGCCTCCGCAGGCGACGAGGGCGGCCGCGAGGCAGAGCGTCGTTACATCCAGATATCGTTTCGAGTTGCGATTGAAGGGGGTCATTGTCTTCTCCGTGCAAATGCGTGAGCTATCGATGAGCCGCGCTCACCGAAAGAATTGGATTCAAATCATTGTCGGCTACCGGAAAAGAGCCTCACCCCGCGTGCGGGGCGATTTCCGGTCATGGGGGCAACCGGCTGGAAAATTCCAGACGACTGCTTCCTGTGGAACGAAAGCTGTGGACGTATGTCCAGTTGTTCAATGTAGGCAAGTGGGAATATCGACAAGCGGCTGTGTTTGCGCCGCTATTCGCGTAAGGATTCGGACGTTGCTGGTTTAGCCGCGCCCACGCCGCGGGAAAATCGGGGCCAGCGCCCTAATTCGGCGTGGCCTTTCGCAGCGCCTCGCGCACCGCCGCCCGGACCGGTGCCGGCACCTCGCCCCCCGGAATCTGCCGGCAGAGAGAGACGGCGTTCTGCAGCGCGGCGCACGCGCCCGTGCAGCGTGAGCATCGCCGCATGTGCTCTTCGATGCGCGCGCAGGCAGCCTGATCGATATCGGCTGAGACGTATGCGGCAAGCTCCTGCGCGAGCTCGGGACAGGAGTCGGCGACGAAGTCGCTCTGGATGCCCGCCAGTTGTTCGCGCAGCTCCGTCCGGGCGCGGTGGAGCCGGCTCTTCAGGGCACCGATGGTAAGTCCCGTGACCGTGGCGGCTTCCTCGGCGGAGAGGCCTTCGACATCCCGAAGGACGATGACCTCGCGCGAGGTCTCGGGCAAGGCGAGGATGGCTGCCTGCAAGAGCTCGCCGATCTCTCGGGCCTCCGCGCGGGCATCCGGAGCCGCGTCGCTGGATTCGATCCGCTGGGCCTCGGGCTCGTCGAGCGCGACGTGGCTCGCGGGCTCTCCTGCGCCGCGGCGCCGGCTCTTGAGGCAGAAGCTGCGGGCGATCTGGTAGAGCCAGGTGGAGAGCGCGGCGTCGCCGCGGAAGTCGTGCAGGCCCTTGAAGGCGGCGATCAACGTTTCCTGCAGCACGTCGCGCGCCGCGTCCTCGCTGCCGCACATGCGAAGACCATATCGATACACCTGCTTTTCATGGCGGCCGAGCAGCTCCTCGACAGCCGTGGAATCGCCTGCTTGTGCAGCGGCGATCAGATCCTGGTCGCTGAGCATGGCGCCATTGTAGCGCCCCCGCCGGGGGTGGGTGCCGAGATCCTCTCCGCAGCTCTCGGCGCTGTCTTGCGCAGAAATTGCGTCGAGGCGGGCTCCCGCGCAAAAAAACGCAAGCGGGTTGGCTCCGATCCCCCGTGCCGATGATATCTGTAGAGGGGTCGGGCCCTGGCGCGAGGCCCGATTCTCGCATTGGCCATCAGCCATCCGACCCTTTGACCTGGAGATCATCTATGCTTCGAACCTTCATCGTCGCGCTCGCGCTCGCCTTGGCCTGCGCGAAGCAACCGCTTCAGACCGAGCACACCGTTGCCGCGTCATCGCCCGTGGCGGGGTCGCCCGTGGCGGCGGCGCCCGTCGAGTCGGGCTTGAGCGGGACGGTTGCCGAGAAGATCGACACCACCCAGTACAGCTACCTGCGCCTCACCACTCCCTCCGGCGAGATCTGGGCGGCGGTGCCCAAGTCGAAAGTCGCGGTCGGCGCGCAGGCCACCATCCTGGGCGCCAGCTGGATGCAGGACTTCGAGAGCAAGACGCTCGCCCGCACCTGGTCGCGCATCGCCTTCGGCACGCTCGAGGGCGAAGCTCAAGCCGCGCCCGGAATGGGAGCTTCGCCACGCCCGGCCGCCGGCCGCGCGTCCGGAGGAGGGATGTTCGCGCAGGAGGCCGCGCAGGTCTCCCCGGAGCAGGCTCCGCCAGCGCCGGTGCCGTCCGCCGAGTTCAGCGGGCCCGCGCTGCACAAAGTCGCGGGCCGCGACGGACACAGCATCGCCGAGATCTACGCCAAGAGGGCCGCGCTCAAGGACCAGAAGGTCGCCGTGCGCGGCAAGGTGGTGAAGGCCACTAATGGCGTGATGGGCAAGAACTGGCTGCACCTGCGCGATGGAAGCGGGGCCGGCGCATCCGCCGATCTGACGGTGGCCAGCGACAGCACCACCGCGAGCGTCGGCGACGTGGTGTTGATGACCGGGACGGTGCACCTCGACCGCGACCTCGGCTCCGGTTACCGCTACGACGTCCTGGTCGAGGATGCGCAGGTGAAGAAGGAGTAGCGCTCGCGGCGAACGGCCTCGATTACTTTGGCTGGAAGACGCGGAGATACTTGACGAGCGCAGCCGTCTCCTCTGCGGAGAAGACGCCCTTGTAGGACGGCATTATCTTCAAAGACGGCGTCGCCTGGTCGGACGCCGTCGCCTTGTCGGACGGCGTCGCCTTGTCGGACGGCGTCGCCTTGTCGGCGATGCCTTCGTCGATCAGCTTGATGATCGCGGCGTCGGTGAGGTCCTTCCAGACGGCGCCTTGGGTGAGGTCCCTGGTCTTGAGCTTGACGCCGATGGGCGTCTTCGCCTTGCCGTCCCGGCCGTGGCAGGTGGCGCATCGGGCGTTGTAGACGTCCTGGCCCAGGTCGTCCTGCTCAGCGCCAGCCGCCCCCAGGGCGACGGCGAAGACCAGCGTGGTGGCGAACGCGAGGATCAGCTTCTTCATTGCGGCCTTCCCGACTGGCGGCCAGGGCCGCGCTCGACGATGTGCAGCAGGTGATTGCCTCTCCGGACGAACCCGGTGTCGTGCCCTCTCAAGGCTGCGGCCAGCCGGGAAAGAGCGACTCCGGTGCGGGCGCGCCCGGAAGCTGCGGAGCCGTCGCGGGGCGCAGCTGCTTCGGTTGGGAAGCGCAGGGCAGGCCCGGGCCGCAGTAGACCGCGGGGTCGTGATTGGCACCGTGGCAGCTGAGGAAGCACTGGGCGCCGCTGCCCTGCGGGAGGAACGCGAGTTGGCCGCTCTTGTTCGGCTGCACGATTGCGGGATCGAACTGGACGAGGTGTGGCTGGTCCGAGCCGTGCCCGGTGTGGCAGGCGGCGCACGGCGCGCGCAGATCCACGACGTGCTTGCGGTGCTGCGGGAATGACTGGTCGGCGAGGATGCTCGATCGATTGTGGCAACGATAGCAGAGGTCGTAGCGCGCCGGGCTCTCCGGCTGGTTGTCGTCGGTCGCGTACTGGCGCACGAGGATCGGCGCGTAGATCGATCCATGCGGCCCCTGCGCGGCCGCCGCCTCGTCGTTCCCGTGACAGTCGGTGCAGCTCATCACGCTAGCGCCGCTGAGCGGCTGGATCAGCGAAGGCAGCGAGGTGCCGCGCCCCGGGCTGAGCACCGGGTGAAACGAGGTGGCCGTGAACTGCTTCTGGACGTCCGGCTGCCGCGCCGGCCGGTTCGCTGCCGGCCCATGACAGAGCAGGCAATTCTGCGCTTCGCTGGGGAACCTGCGCGTTCCCGAGGAGCGCGTGCGCGTGCCGGCCACGTCGCGCGGCTCCTGCGGCGGCGGACCGTGCGCGTCGTGGCAGTCGAGGCACTTCACGTGGCGGCGCGCGTTCGAGTCCGTTTCGGGGGCCCGCTCCGAGGAGCTGTGCTCGCCCGCCCACTCGACCGGGTGGTGCGACGGCTTGAGGAATTGCGCCTGGACGTCGGACGGCGACACGCGCTCGGCGAGCCGGCCCGCGCGCACTTCCTCGCCGCGCCCCGAACCGTGGCAGCGATAGCAGGCGTCCTCGTCGCGTCCGAACAGCAGGCCCCGTTTTCCCTCCTGCGGCACGTGGCCCCCGTGGCAGCTCATGCAGCCTTGGGGAAGCGTCTCCGGGTTCAGGTGGGCGGCACCCCGGGGCACGCCGGTCGTGGCGTCGCCAGCGGTGAGCGTCAGGGCCGACGAGCGCGGCGCGGCGGTGAGCGCATGCGGCCCCTGACTGGCGGGCGCCTGCGCGTGGCAAACCACGCAGGTCCCGTCGCGCTGGGGCTTGTTGTAGAAGCGCACGCCGCTGGTGATGAAGTTGTCGTCGCTGTGCGCGTCGTGGCACGCGGTGCACTGCACGCGATCGGCGCCGTCGAGGTGCACGGTCGGATCCGCCTTCATCGCTGCCAGCGTGTTGAGGGGCGCGTTCTTCGCATTGTTGGCGGCGACGAGCTGATCGGTGACCGCGAACGAGATCGGGTGCGTGCGGCTCAGGTCGGTGCCGATGAAGCCGGTGTCTCCGCTGGCCATCGCGGTCTTGCCACCGGCGAGCGGGATCAGTCCCTTGGCGACGGCGCCCAGCGCGACCGTCCCGTCGTGGCAGGAGAGACACAGCTTGGAGGCACCGTTCGGGTCGGGAGCCGTCGCCTGGCTCGCGTACGCGATCAGCGTCGGCGAGGTGTACTTGAGGTAGGTCACACCGCTCGAGAGCTGGTGGTTCCAGAGCGGACCTGCGGGGTTCGAGTTGTGCGGCGTGTGGCAGAAGATGCAGACCTGCGTCTCGGTGCTGGCGCGGACCGGCCCGGGGCCCGAGGTGGAGAGGTTGTGGGCGGTGTTGACGATGCTGCCCGCGTCCAGCGGCCGGGGCAGGGCGAGCGCGAGCGCCGCGGCGAAGAGGGCGGCGCGCTTCATGGCGCCTCTCCGGGCAGGGCGTCCGGAGCAACCTCGAAGAGCAGCACGCGCGCGTTGCCGGTGTCCACCACGGCCACTTCTCCACCGTGCACCGCGAGTCCTGCCGGCATCCAGAATTGACCCGGGCCGCGGCCGTGCTCGCCGACGAAGAGGAGCAACCGCCCCTCGTCGTCGAAGATCTGGAAGTTGTCGAACATGGTGTCGGCCACGTAGATGCGCCCGGAGGCATCGGTCGCGACGCCCTTCGGCCGGTCGAGATCGCCGGAGCCGTTGCCGGCGTGGCCGAAGGCGCCCGCGAACTTTCCGTCGGAGCCGAAGATCGCGATGCGGAAGTTCATCGTGTCATTGACGACCGCGCGGCCGGCGGCGTCCACGGCGACGAAGGTGGGAAAGTTCATCTCGCCGGGGCCGCTTCCGTGCCCGCTGCCGAGAACGCGCACCGGCGTGCCATCGAGCTTCAGCACCCGGACGACATGCGCCGGCGTATCGACGACGTAGAGGAGCTTGCGCGCGCGGTCGATCGCGACGCTGGTCGGCCGCTGCAGCGCGCCCCCCGCGTCGAAGCGCCCGAGCGGCTCGCCGTCCGGCGAGAGTACCTGCACCACCTTGCGGCCGCCGTCGGCGACGTAGATGCGCCCGTCCGCGTCGGCGGCGACTCCCATCGGCAGCAGGAGCGCATGCTCACCTTCCGGCACCAGCACGCGATACTCGCCGCGATCGCGATCGATGACGACCACCGCGCCGCGCGCCCGGTCGGTCACCAGCAGCCGGCCCGAGGCATCGAACGCCGCGGCGAACGGGGCCTGCAGCAGGTCGGGCTCGTGCGCACCGACGAACAGCGAAGTGAATCGCTGCCAGGCCGAGGGGTCCGCCACGTCGCGCTCGCCGCGGATCTCGCCCCGGTACAGCACGCGCGCACGCTGCGGCGCCGGTGGCCACGAGAGCGCCGGCGGGCGTGGCCTCGCGGTGGAACAGGCGCAGGCGCAGAGCAGCAGGGCGGTGGCCTTGTTCATCTAGTGCTCCGGCAAGAAGGAAGTGTGCAGGGACCGGGTGAAGAGCACGCTGACCGAATGGGTGCCGCCGTACGAGGGAAAGGCGCGGTTGTAGACGTAGTTGGCGGATAGATTCGACTCGCGAAAGGTCCACACGGCCGAGGCGAGCAGGGACGCCGACGTGCCGCCGCCCAGTTGGTGCGTGACATCGGCGGCCAGGTTGCCGAAGGTCCCCGGCCCGAGCGAGAAAGCGTTGCCAGCGTGCGCGAACACGGAGCCGGTGGCGGTCGTTCCGGGCTGGTTCGACCACCCTTCCGACCAGCCCGCGGCGAAGGTCACCTGCGTACGCCAGAGGGGCGCGGCGCCGGTGAGGAGCAGGCTGGTGGCGCTGGTCTCGAGCCAACCGTCGATGACCGGAGAGGTCTGTGCGATGCGCGTATAGGTGAACGCCGGCAGGAGCAGCACGCGGCCGCGGACGAGCGTGCTGGTGACGTTCGCGTTGAGAGTCCGGCTGCTCAGCGCCGCGGAAGACTCGTCGTCGCGCCGCGCGTACGAGACCGCGCCGCGTACGGGAAGCCCGAGCACGGGCCCCTGCGCATTGGCGCTTGCGCCGAAGCCCAGGAGCACTCCTGGCCGCCCGTCGGAGACCTCGCTGTACCCGGCCTGCCCGTTCAAGCCGAGCCCGTACTGCAGCGCCCCCGTCCGACCGAAAGTGGCGATGCCCTGCGCTCCCGAGACGGTCGCGAGCGTTCTGTGCAGCCCGGGCGCCTCCATCGTGGAGTAGGTCGCCGCGGCCCCTTCGCCGAGCAGCAGCGGCAACGGACGCAGGTCGATGGTCGCTCCCGTGGTCAGCGCGTTCGAGACCTGGTCGCGGTCGCTCGCGCCGGCCCCGCTGAAGGCGTATCCCGTGCGCACCACGGTGCGCGAGCCGAGGCGAGAGAGCAGGCTGGCCGAGGTCTGGTACCCATTGAAGCCTTCCTCCTGGTCCCCGCCGAGACCCCGGCCCTGCGCGATGCTGGCCTGCAGGCGCGCGCTGGTGTCGCGGCCCGGGTAGAGGTCGTCCGCGACCGAGGCGGATAGCGTTCCCGTCGAAGGCGCTGCGCCGGTCCGCTGCGCCGACCAGGTGGCAATGCCGGCGTACCGGTGCAGGCTCGACTCCCCGTGGACCGCGCCGCTGACCGAGTCGGCGACGAAGCGCGGCTGATCGGGAGTCTCTTCGATCAGCCGCTGCACCTGCAACTCGGCCTTGGGCAGCAGAGAGCTGACCAGCTGGGCCGTGCCGGAGAGCGAGGTGGTGGTGGCGGCCTGCACCGCCTCCGCGGTCGAGCCGGCCAGCGTGAGACCGCGCATCGCCGAGAGCGTGATTGGCAGGATCGAGCGCGAGAAGAGGCGGAGCGAGGATCCGTACCCGAGGCTGTAGGGTCGCGAGCGGTGCGGCGCGAGCTGGTCGAGGTGAAGCACCAGGACGAACGAGCGGAACTTCACATAGCGCGAATCTCCCAGCCAGCCCCCCAGCTCCGCGCTCACGCCCTCGCCGAGCACGTGGGTCTGCAACAGGCCGTGGGGCGACGGACTCCAGCCACCGGCGTACGAGACCAGCGCGCGTCCCGTCAGCGTCCAGGTGGGGAGCTCTTCCTGGAAGAAGACCTGCGCGTGCGCAGCGCCCGCGCCCGCGACCGCGACGAAGAGGAACCCGGCGAGGAAGGCGCGCCTCAACGCGAAACTCCCGCGGGAGGAACCAGCAGGATGACGACGCCCGCGCCGGACGCGAGCGGCCAGAGCGACGGCACGGCGTAGGCGCGGCCGGGGGGCAGTCCGCCGAGCCAGGTCGCGAGCTGCGCGATCTCGTTCTCCAGGGCAGCTCCGAAGAACGCCGACTGCGCGTAGCGGACGGCCTCATCCGGCTCCCGCAGCAAGGTCGAGCGGCCCCAAACCTCCAGCTCCGCATTCGTCCTGGCGGCGCGCGCGGCGAAGCTCGCCAGCGCCTCGCGGTCCCTGGGCTCCAGCGCGGATGTCGCTCCGGCCAGCGGGAGCGACAGCGCGTCGATCACCGGCCGGCCGGCGCGACCCGGCCAGCGCAGGATCGGCCGCGGGATGACCGGACTCGAGCCCGCGCCGTGAACGGCGAGAATCAACGCTCCGCCCAGGCTGGCCTGGAGAAGGCCGCGCGATCCTTTCGCCGCCTGCAGATCGAAGGCGGCGCGCGTGGGCGCTTCTGGCGTGTTCCGCGCGACCGGTGGAGTCTGCGGTCGGCGCGCCGGTGGTGGGCGCGCTGGGGCGGAAACGGACTTGGCGAGTCGGGCTCCGTCGCCGCCCGGCGCGGCCGCTTTCGGGCCGGGGGCCGGCTTGATCTTGCCGGGCTGCTTCTCCACTGGAGGTGGCGGAGGCTGCGGCAGGGACGGCGGCGCGCGCGGCAGATCCTGCTCGCGCGGATCGCCGCGGCCCGGTGCCGTGGGAATGGGGCGGAGGGGGATCGTCATCCGGTACCGCGGGAAGGGCGTCGTGAACCTCGTCCCCTTTTTCTCTACTCTGAGGAGAGCTTCCGCCGCGCGCTTCTTCAATACCTCGATTCCGTTGTGGGGACAGCCGTCCTCGTCCTGGTAGCCGACCCAGTCCGCCGGCTCGTACGGGCACTTGTCGAAGCGGTCGGGGATCCCGTCGCCGTCGCTGTCCTGCAGCAGCTCATCGAAGCTGGCGATCTGGATCCCCGCGAAGACCGACCAGGTCGCGCGGTCGCCGTACGCGGGGCCGCCCGTGGCGAAGAAGGTGATGCGGCCCGGGTGCTGCAGCACCGCGGTCCGCGCGCCGCCGAACAGCCCCGCGCCGGTCCAGGCGGGCGGCCTGGCCGAGTCGGCCACGGCTCCGGGCGGTAGCGAGGTGGTGAGCTCGGGCGCTGGCGCGTCGCCGAGGATCGCGCGCGCGGTCTCCAGCGCCCGCTGGCGGAGTAGCTTGCGGCGCGCCTCCATCGGATCCGGACCGAGCAGCGAGAAGGCGATTCCGGGCATCACCGTGACGTTCCTGAACCCGCGCCCGGCCTCGCCGGCGGCCTGCAGCATCAGCGTGGTCGAGGCGCTGATCGAGAGCGCGGCCGCGGCGCCGTAGAAAGGGCCCGCGGGATCCGCATCGCGCCGCTCCCGCGGAAGGCGCCAGCCGAACTGGCCGGTCAAGAACAGCGGGCCGATATGCTTCTGGGCGATGACCGAAGGGAGGAAGTCCCAGCCTTGCAGCGGGTGGTCCGCCGCCAACGCGAGCGAGAGGGCCGGCCGGATGACGTACTCGGTGAGCAGCAGCGCCTTCGTCGACAGGCGCAGGTCCTGCTCGACACCGCGGGCTTGCAGAAGCCCGCGCGGGAACGCTTGAAGCGCAACGCCCAGCTCGAGGCGGTTCGAGAGCCCCACCGTCAGTCCGAAGGGCGCCGCGTGAAAGCGATCGCCGGGCACCCCGCCGGTCACGCTGAAGGCAGCGCTCAGGCTGAACTCGCCGGCGGGCACCGTGTCGGCCTCCGGCACGAGCGGCGTTCCGCGCTCGCCGGAGAGCGTGGTTTGGGCCATCACCGGCAGCGAAGCGATCGAAATCGCGAGCAGTTGCGCCGCGGCGATCCTGCCAGGCTGGCCTCGCCGGCATTGCACGTCAGCGCTCCTCCACGTCTCGTTCTACTGCTTCGCCAGGACGATCTTGGCCGCCGCGTGCAGCCGGTCGTCGAGCTGCTTCAGCGCGGCGCTCCGGCGCTCATCGCGCAGCTCGGCGAGAATCGAATCCTTCACGTCCGCAAAGCTCGCCTGCCGCGGCGCCTGCGAAGTCTCGCGCTTGAGCAGGTACCAGCCGCGCAGCGAGCGGACCGGCGCCGTGATCTCGCCGTCGCGGATGGCCCAGCCTGCCTTCTCCATCACCGGATCGAGGCTGCCCTGGTGCACCAGGCCCAGGTCGCCGCCCTTGGGCGCGAAGGCGTCGCACTTCTGCTGGATGGCAATCGCCGCGAAGTCCGCCTTCAGCGCGCGCTCGCGCAGCGCCCGCGCCTCGGCCTCGCCGGCCAGCCACTGCTTTTCGTTGGAGGAGGGATCGACGCGGACGCAGGTGGAGCGCAGCTTGAGCGCACCCGGCACCAGGTAGCGCACAGGATTGGCTTGGTAGCGCGCGAGCGCGTCGTCTGCCGTGGGCAGCGGGACGCTCTTCGCCTCGACCGCCACGAGCTGGTCGGCGAGGGCGGGCCGCGAGATGATCTCGAGATAGCGCGCGCGGTCGATGCCGTACGAGGCGAGCAGCGCAGTGAACTTCTCGCGCCCGCCTGCGTTCTTCTCCTCGCCGGCCGCGACCTGGTCGAGCGGCGCCTGCGGCACCGAGAGGCTCCGCCTGCGCGCCTCCTGCGCGCGCAGCTCCGCGGTGATCAGATCGTCGAGCACCTTCTTGCGAAGCTCGGCGGTCTGCTTCTCGTCGAGCTGGCGGTGGAACATCGTCTTGCGGATACGGTCCCCCATCGCCTTGGCGACCTCGGGCTCGGTGATGGGCTTGAGGTTCACCGTGGCTGGCGCGGTGACGAGTGCGAGGACGAGGGCGAGGAGGAGCATCTGGAATCTCCTTTTGCTGAAAGGCGCGACGGGCGCAGGCTTTGCGTCTATCCGCGCAATTCGGAAGGAGATTGCACCATCCATGCCCGTCCGGCGCGCAGGACCCAAGCTGCGAAGCAAAAAAAAGAGAGCGCCGAGGAGTGACCCGGCGCTCCCTTTCAGAAGCATTCGAAGCTGGTTCCCGGCGTCAAGCCGCCGGGCTCGAGATTACTTGTTGTGGCAGGTGAGGCAGAGGTTCGAGTTCTGGTTCGACTTGATCAGGAACGGGTAGTTGCTGGCTGCCGAGGTCACGACGCCCTGGATGTGCGGCTCGTGGCAGGAAGCGCACTCGAGCTGGTTCTGGACGGCGGCGCCCGGCTTGGTGAACAGCATCTGCGTCGCGATGGTGTTCGTGGCGACGGTGCCGGCCCGGAGGATGACGAGGGCGCCGGTGGTGCCCGCGTTCGTCAGGACGGTGGTCGGGTCGTTCAGCGTGCTGCCCTTCAGCGTGGCCAGGGCGGCGTCATAGGTGAACGAGATCGGGTGGTCGTTGGTCAGGTCGGTGCCGAGGTCCGCGCTCCCAGCGCCAGGCGGAGAGGCTTGGGCCATGTTCGACACCGTGGCAGCGCCGTTCTTGAAGGTATAAGAAGTCGGCGTGACGGAGACGGCCTGGTCGAGGTCGATCATCGTGCCCTGGTTGAGGGAGTTGAACGCCGTCACGCCGTCATGGCAGGAGAGGCAGGCGAGCGAGACGGGGCCGACCGGCCGCGCTGCCGTGTTGGTGTCGGCGGCGTTGAGCTGGAAGGTGGAGCTGTTGGCCGCCGAGTACATGGTGAAGGCGGTGGTGCTGTTGGTGCGGTTCCAGAGCGGCGCGCCGATGTTCACCGCGTTGTGGGGCATGTGGCAG
>JAYWBT010000079.1:0-5757 GCA_043781235.1 Deltaproteobacteria bacterium | reverse complement strand
GCGGGCAGCGACGAGGTGAAGAAGCTTCTCGGCTCGTTCGACGCGCACGGCGTCCTGCTGCTCAAGACCGGCGTGCAGTGGGACGACCGGGACAACGAGCTCTCCACCCACGCCGGGACGTTTGAGGAGCTCAATCTCAAGTTCAGTCCGGGCGGGTCCAGCGCCTTTCCCTATCGATATGGAAATATCAATTTGATTGCCCGCGCCTTCGTTCCCTTGTCGAAGCCTTTCCTGACCCTCGCGCTCCGCACCGTCTTCGACCTGCTCCTCGGCGATGCTCCGTTCTACGAGCTGTCCCGCTTCGAGGACACCTATGCGCTGGGCGGCTCGGGCGGCGTGCGCGGCGTCCCGGCCCAGCGGTATTACGGCAAGGTGAAGCTGTTCGGAAATGCCGAGCTGCGCACCGAGCTCGTGTCATTTCATGCCCTGGCCAAGCCGATGCTCTTCGGGGTGGTGGGCTTTTTCGACGCTGGGCGCCTCTGGGCCGATACCCATGCCGAGCCCGGGCTGGACGGCGCCGGGGCCGGACTCAAATACGGCACGGGCGGCGGGCTGCGGCTGCAGTCCGGCTCGGCCTTCGTCCTGCGCGTGGACGTCGCCTGGTCGCCGGACGCAAATCCTTTGAGCGGCTATTTCTCGGCGGGTCAGCTCTTTTGAAAGCGGGCAGCCCCGGCGTGTCGCAAGCAGGTCAGCTGAAAGAGTTCCGCGCGCGCGGCGGATCCGTTACCCTGTAAGGATGGCATCGGACGATGGCGAGTTCTCGCGCCTCGAACAGGCGAATGATCAGCTTCGGGCGCTGAACGATCAACTGGTCGCGGCGGGGGAGGCGGAGTTCCGCGCGCTCTTCGACGTCATGCCGCAGCTGGGCTGGACGGCCCGGGCCGACGGCTTCATCGATTTCTATAATCGCGGCTGGTACGACTACACCGGAACCACTTACCAGACGATGCAGGGCTGGGGTTGGAAGACGGTCCACCATCCGGCGATGCTCGAGAGCGTCGTCGCGCGCTGGCAGAACTCCCTGACGACGCAGACGCCGTTCGAGATGGAGTTCAAGCTCCAGCGGCACGACGGAGTCTTTCGCTGGTTCCTCACCCGCGTGGCGCCCATTCGCAGCAAGGAAGGAAAGCTTCTGCGCTGGGTCGGAATCAACACCGACATCGAGGATCAGAAAGAGGCCGCCGAGAAGAAGATCCTCGCCGACGCCGCCGCGGCGCGGAAGCAGATCGAGGACGAGCGCGACCGGCTTCTGCAGATGACCGCCGACATGGTCTGCACCGCCGGGATCGACGGGACCTTCAAGCGGCTCAATCCGGCCTGGACCCGGACCCTCGGTTGGTCGGAAGAAGAGCTGGTGTCGCACCCCTGGCTGGACTTCGTTCATCCGGATGACGTGGAAGCAACCATCGCCGCGGGCAAGCGCCTTGGTGAGGGAGCGACCGTGGCCAACTTCGCCAACCGGTACCGGCGCAAGGACGGCGCGTACTGCTGGCTCGACTGGCGCGCCGTCCCGCTCGTCGAGCGGGGCGAGATCTATGCGATCGCACGCGACGTCACCGAACAGCGAGAGGCGAAGGAGCTTCAGGAGAGGACCCAGAAGCAGCTGATTCTCGCCGACCGCATGGTTTCGGTGGGGACGCTGGCCGCGGGAGTCGCGCACGAGATCAACACCCCGCTCTCCTATCTGACGGCAAACCTCGACATGGTGGTCGAAGATCTGCACCTCCTCGCGCAGGAATCCGGCTCGACGCGAATCGCCGACCTGGAGGAGATGCTGCGCGAGGCGCGGGAAGGCGCGGACCGCGTCCGGAAGATCGTTCGCGGGCTGAAGACCTTCTCTCGCGCCGATGACGAGCGGCGCACGGCGATCGACCTGAAGCCGGTGCTGGAACTGTCGGTGAACATGACCTTCAACGAGATCCGCCATCGCGCGCGGCTGGTGAAGGACTACGGCAAGACGCCGCGGATCACCGCCGATGACGCGCGGCTGGGGCAGGTCTTCATCAACCTCCTCGTCAACGCCGCGCAAGCCATCCCGGAGGGCAGGACCGAAGAAAACGAAATCCGCATCGCGACCTCGACCGACGAGCGCGGCTGGGCCGTCGTCACCGTTCGCGACACCGGAGCCGGAATTCCGGCCAGCGTGGTCGCGCGCATCTTCGATCCCTTCTTCACCACCAAGGCGGTCGGCGTCGGCACCGGCCTGGGGCTTTCGATCTGCCACAGCATCGTCACCGGCATGGGTGGCGAAATCAGCGTGGCCAGCGAGGAAGGACGGGGAACCACGTTCCGTGTCGCGCTTCCCGCGGCGCTGAACGACGGAAAGGCTCTGCCCCCCGAGCCGGCTGAAGCCGCTGCGGGTCCCTGACGGAACTTCCCATCGCCCCGTGGCTGGTGCGCCCCGGTCTGGCCAGAGCTCAGGACGGCGAGAGCACCGCGGCGATCTTCGGTCCCTCCGCAAGATCGACGGCGGTGAGCGCGGCGGGCGGCTTGCCGTCCGCGCCGCGCAGGACGACGGCGCGAGGCAGCGCGAAGGTCTCGGGGCTGCGCACCACCGAGGTGGAGCGCACCACCGAGGTGGAGCGCACCACCCGCCCGTCCTCGAGCTTCAAGAGCGTCCCGGGCGGATAGCGGCCCATGCGGTTGATGAAGGCCTGGAACAAGACCGGGTCATAGCGAATGCCCGCTCCGCCGCTGATGGAGCCGATGGCCTGCGCCGGCGAGAAGGCGCGGACCAGGTTGTCGTAGTCGTCGGCGATGTGGAGGATGCGCCCGAACAGGTTCGAACGCCCGCCGACGGTTTCGACGAACTGCCGGTGGTGGTCGAAGACGGCGAGCACCCGGCGGACCTTGCCCTCGTGGAAGCCCGGCTGCTGCAAGAGGGCGAGGCTGCCCGCGCGCACGTGCGGATCCCCACCTCCCGCGCGGGCCACGCCGATGTCATGCAGGAGGGCGGTGACGCCGAGATCCTGCCGCACCGCGATCGACAGCTGCGCGCCTTCGGCGAGCAGCAGCGCGTACTGGCAGACGCGGAAGCTGTGAAGGCCGTGCGGGCTGGCTCCCGGTGGACTCCACCAGAGCGCGTCGTGCCCCGGCTGCAGTTCGAGCAGGTCGGTCACCACCCGGCGCAGGCGCAGGATGTTCATCCGCCGCCCTTCGGCGAGACCTTCCCAGGCGTCCTCGACCAGCTCGACGCCGCGCGAGACGAGGTCCCTCGGATCGACCTTGTCCGCGGGGCTCGCCGCTGCGTCGCCCGCCGTCCGGAGGCGCTGCAGCACGGCGGGCTCGACGGTGTCGACCCCGCGGGCGAGCAGCGCCGCACGGAGCGCCGCGCGCTGGCGTTCGGGCGCGGGCCTCGCGTTGAGGCATTGCAAGAGAGCCCGCAGCTGCAGCTCCGACGGCGCAGCGGCAAACGTCAGGCCGCCGGCGCCGTGGGGAAGAAGCTCCGCGGAGAGGCTCTTGCCGTCCCGACCCTGCTGCGGCGCGCGGACGCGGATCTCGTTGAGATAGACCTGCTCGTCGACGGCCACGAGGTGGAGCGGGCCGAGGAGACCGGCGAGGAGCGACAGCGTCGCCGCCAGCTCGGCGACGGGCTGGTTGAGCGCGGGATTCTCCGGCGCATAAGCGCGGCTCATGCGGAGCAGGCCGAAGAGGAGCCCCACCAGCTGCTCGCCCTTCTCGCGCACGATGCCGGCGAGCTGCGGGTCTTCGCCGGCGCGGGCCCGGTCGATGCTGCGGCCGAGTGCCTGCTGGGCTTGCGCGAACTCATCCATGCGGCTGCGCTCCGAGGCGCCGCCAGAGGGCGGTGCTCTTCAGGCAACGGCGCTTCAGCTCTTCATCCGCCTGCGCGGCCATCTCCCGCAGGAGCAAAAGGGTCTCTTCGCCGGGCACGTGCGCGAGGCCGGCCGCGGCCGTCCAGAGAAGCATCCGCTTCGGCTTCTTGCCGACCAGCCGCGAGAGAAGACCTTCCTTGACCGGGCGCAGCCAGCTGGAGAAGAGGTCGATGGCCTCGCGCGGCGCGAGGGCCGCCAGCGCCGCGCCCAGCGCCTCGGCCTCGCGCTCGTCGAGCCCCGCCGCCTCTTTCCGGATGACGAGGTCCACGAGGGAGGGGAAGGCTTTTTGCGCGTGGTGCTTCGCCAATGCTCCCGCCGCGGCGATGCGGACCTCGAGGTGCTCCGACTGGAGCGCGGCGGTGAGCTGCGCCTCGGCGGCCTCGCCCCCGAAGCCTTCGTCGAGCAGGCGTACGCCGATGAGCTGCGCGGGGAGATGGCCGTTTGCGAGCAACGGCTTTACGGCGTCGAGGAGGGCTGAGGGCTCGAGGGCGCGCAGGAAGCGCAGGAGCACCTCGGCGAGCGCGGGTTCGGCAGTCTCGAGGCGCGAGAGCAGGCGATCCTTCTTGCCGCGCGCGGCCCGCAGCGCCAGCGTCTCGAGCGCGGGGTCGAGGGCGGCCTTTGCGTCAGGGAGCGCGCCGCCCTCGTGCTTCGCCAGAGCCAGGCCGATGCGATCGAAGAGCGGGTCGAAGAGGTCGGCTCCATAGCGCGCGAGGAGATCGAGAAGCTCGACCAGCGCGTCCGGGGCCGGCTCGCCGTCTGGCACCGTCGCGAGCAGCTTCTGCAGCGCATACGGAGCCGCCAGCGGCTCGAGCGAAGGACCGAGAATGAACGCCGCCTTTCCGTGCTGGCCGGCGACGACCCTGGCCAGATCGCGCAGGTGCTTCACCTCCAGCTCGGCGAGCAGGAAGTCGCGCACCTCTTCGACGGCGGGAACCATCGTCTTCAGCTCTTCCGCAGTGGCGTCGTCCATCAGCTCGCGCACCATCCGGACGGCGTTGCCGGGCAGCGCCTCGGGCGACTCTTCCGCCTGGAAGCCCTCCAGCGCCGACAGCGGAATCGGGAAGCAGCCGAAGAGACGGGGAGGCAGGAGCGGCGGCACAGGGCCGTCGAAGTCGGCAGGAAAGGCGCGCACGGCTGGCCGCGTGCGGGCGCGCCCTGCGTCTCCGTCCTCATCCTTCTCGCTGGCCATCAGGCCCGAGGTCGCGCCGAACGAAATGGAGCGGAAGGCCGCGCGCGTCAGCAGGGTGACCACGTCCTCCTCCTGCTGCCGTACGCCGATGAAGCGCACGCTGAGGATCTCGAGCAGCTTGAGCTGCTCCTCCCAGCTGGTCTCGGGCTGGACGGTGAGCCGCCGGACGCCGTCGCGGAAGAGGCGGTAGGCGAGCGACTTCTCGCGATCCTTCTCGGCGTGGACCACCTCGCCGTGCAGCGCCAGCTCGAACGAGCGCACCTCGAGGTCGAGGGCGCCGTGCGCAGAGAGGAAGTCCCGCATCGCCTCGCGGTATTCCTCGAGGAAGCGGCGGACGGCCTCGTTCTGCGCTTCGTAGAGGGTGAAGGCGCGCGCCGCTTTCGAGAAGCAGCGCAGCGCCGTATGCGCCGAGCGGCCCGCGGACGTTCCGCCGATGGCGGCCTCTTCGAGAGGCTCGCCCGGAGGAGGAGTCGCTGGTTCGACGGGCGCCAAGGAGCCGCCATGCTACCAGCGGAGAGCGTCGGCAGGCACGGTCGAACTCTTTGCGCCGGACTCGCGTCCGGTTACCATGGCTGCCGTGCCGACGGTGATGGTCATCGATGACGATTCCGACCTCCGCGCCGCGCTGGGGTTCTGTCTCCAATCCGAGGGCTACGACGTCCAGCTCTGCATGAACGGTCTCGACGCGATCGACCGCCTCGATTTCGGGGTGCACCCCCAGGCGATCGTGCTCGA